>CAMTXV010000036.1:0-3660 GCA_947085665.1 uncultured Sinobacteraceae bacterium
ACGTGTGCTCTTCCGATCTCCATGCCCACGGCATTTGATGACTTGAAGCAGGCCGAAGAGGAAGGCAGGCTGCTCAAGGGCGATGACTCCAGCGATGTGCAGTCTTTTGAAACGCTGATCAAGACGCACCGCGCGGCTGGCGTTTTCAAAGGCCAGCTCATCGCTTACCGCATGAAGTTCAACAATGGTCGCTTTCGATACCGCTATTTCTGGGAGGCCGATACGAAATGGCCTGCGAGTGCGGCGAAGCCGGGGGTTTCAATCGACCTGCAATTCGATGACGAAGACCTGAGAGCGCCGAATATCACGCCGCCCTCTGAAGACCAGATGCTGGCGCTGTTCAACGCCGTGCTGGATTCCCTGAAGCCGCGGCCTGGGGCGAATTGAGCGCCGTGCCATAGGTGCAAGCCTTCGATTGATCGCAGGTAATGCGGGTCGCCCAAAGTCCGCGGTGAGGCGCTTTGATGACCGCCGGCGGTTTGCGCGGCCCCGGCAGAAGTTGCAGGGCTCGTCACGCCGACGTCATGCCGGGGGTCGAAAATATGGTAGGTGCTAATCACAGAGACCCATCGCATGGCCCGTCTACCACTCACCGCGAAGCCCGGCAATGCCAAACACGAAGAGGGCAAAACCCACTACCGCACGGTCTGGGTCAGCGATGTGCACCTGGGTACCCCCGGCTGCAAGGCCGAGCATCTGGTGGAGTTTCTGAAGAGCCACACCTGCGACACCCTGTATCTGGTGGGCGACATCATCGACGGCTGGAAGCTCAAGCACACCTTCTACTGGCCGCAGGAGCACACCAACGTCATCCGCAAGGTGCTCACCAAGGCCAAGCGCGGCACCAAGGTGTACTACGTCACCGGCAATCATGATGAGTTCCTGCGCAAGTTCGTGGCCTTCAAGCTCGATCTCGGCAACATCCGCTTCGTCAACGAGCTGGTACACCACACGGCCGATGGCCGCCGCCTGCTGATCACCCACGGTGATGCCTTCGACGTGATCACCCGCTACCACGCCTGGATCGCGATCACGGGCGATGCGCTGTATGAAAACGCAATGCGCTTCAACTACTGGTTCAACAAGGGCCGCAGCCTCATGGGCATGCGCTACTGGAGCCTCTCGGCGTTCGCCAAACAGCATGTGAAAACCGCCGTGAACGTGGTGAGCACCTTCGAGGAATCAGTGGCACGCGAGTGCAAGCGCCGCAAGCTGGATGGCGTGGTCTGCGGGCACATCCACCATGCCGAGATCCGCGACATCGGCGGCGTCACCTATTTCAACTGCGGCGACTGGGTGGAGAGCTGCACCGCGCTGGCGGAAGACATGGACGGCAAGATCAGCCTCATCCGCTGGGTCACGCTCGACCATCTCAACCAGAGCCCGAATCCCGCGTTGCCTCAGACCGAAGCGCCATCGGGTGGGGCCGCTGCACCTGCCAGGGCGAAGGCCCGCACCGCCAAGCCCAAGGCAGCGAAGGTCGTTGCGACGGCCTGAGGGTTTAGCGGTTTTCAGGCCAGCATGTGGGCGATGGTGGTCACCAGATCGCGGCTCACATCCGCGCATTGCTCATAGCGCTTGTCAGACTGGCCGGGCTGGCGCATCCAGATGCCATCGGGCACGCGGTCGCGCTGATCCAGATGCCCCCAGGTCAGCATCACCAGCGCGGTGGGCTGCCCCGGGGTGCGTTCGATGCGAATCACCACCTCGTTGCGGCGCTCGCTGATTTCGAAGTAGCGCACCCGGGTCTCGCTGGCGAGACGCGCCTTGAGAGCGCTGCTGTACTGCATCACCTGGCCCCATTCCTCAAACATCCGCTCGCGCTTCTTCGAGCTTTCCTGGTCTTCGCCACTGCGGTACTGGCGAATCGCCCCCAGCAGGCGGTCGAGTTCCGACACATCTGGTGCCGCCGGCTGCGGTGACATCAGCGGCGCTGAAAACGCGCCGGTGGCATGCGGGTTGGCTACGGGCGGCAGCACCGGCCGGGCGCCCAGGCTCACCGTGGACTCCCGCTGCGTCGCCCCTCGGGCAGATTTCGCCTGCGGTGCGCTGGCGGCGTTCGATTCGTCGATGTAGGTCATCGACAAGCGGCCAAACTGCACCACATCCCCGTGCTGCAGACGCTGCGACTCGATGCGCTTGCCGTTGATCCAGGTGCCGTTGCTGCTGTTGAGATCATGCACCGTGGCCTGGCCCATGCGGGTAATCACCACGGCATGGCGGGAGCTGACCGCAGGCTCGGGCAGGCGGATGTCGTTGCCGGCATCGCGACCAACGGCAACACGCTCCTGCGTGAGGGCAAAGGCCATGGGTTCCTGCCCCTGAGGCTGCCAGACAAACTTGGCCATGCGCGATCTCTGCCACTGGTGATGAGTAGGGCAAGCGTGACGCATGGCTCCGCCACCTTGCAAGGTGGCGCCACCATCGGCCAGCGCGGGCCGCGCTTGAACTATCATCGCCGCCCTTTGCACGACCCCCCGACGCCTGCCATGTGGTTCAAGAATATCCAGGCCTATCGCCTCGCCGCCGGCTGGGCCATGACGCCCGCCTCGCTGGAAGCTGCCCTCGCCAAGCAGCCCTTGATGCCCTGCACCGGCATGAGCTTGCTCAGCCGCGGCTGGCTGCCGCCGGCCAGCGATGCCGCGCTGGTGGCCAGCCAAGGCAAGCACATGCTGATCGCGCTGGGTGTCGAGCAAAAGCTGCTGCCCTCCAGCGTCATCCGTGAGGAAACCAAACAGCGCGCCGTGGCCCTGGAAGCCCAGCAGGGTTTCAAGCCCGGCAAGAAGCAGCTGCGTGACTTGAGCGAGCGGGTGACCGCCGAGTTCCTGCCGCGTGCCTTTGCCAAGCGCCGCAGCACCCGCGCCTGGATCGACCCCACCAACCGCTGGGTGGTGGTGGATGCCGCCTCGCCCGCGCGCGCCGAAGAGCTGCTGGAGCAGCTGCGCAACAGCTTGGGCGAGTTGCCGGTGACCCGGCTGGAAACCGAGCTCTCTCCCCAGGGGGCGATGACCCAGTGGCTCACCGTGGGCGATGCGCCTTTGCACCTCACGCTCGACAGCGAGTGCGAGCTGAAAGGCACGGGCGAGGAAGCCGCCACCGTGCGCTACCTGCGTCACGACCTTTCGGTGAAGGAGATTCGCGAGCACATCAGCGGCGGCAAGTTCGCCAGCCGGGTGGGCCTGCTCTGGCGCGAGCGCGTCAGCCTGCTGCTGATGGAGCCCTTCCAGGTCAAGCGGGTGAAATCGCTGGCCATGGAGCAGGGCGGAGATGAGGGCGCGGGCGTGAACGCCGCAGACCAGTTCGAGGCCGATTTCCAGCTGATGACGGGCGAGCTGGGCGCGCTGCTCACCGATCTGGTGGCGGCATTAGGCGGCGAAAAGGCGTAGCCGTGGGGCGGGTGAACGCGGCAGACTGGAAACCCGTCACCTCAAAGACCCGCCTTGAACCCAGCCGCTGCCCCGCTTGAGCGCTCCCACTGCCAGTTCGCTGGCCGTGACCTGCAGCGAGGCCGCAGATGGGGCTGAAGGACTTCTTCAAGCCTGCCAGGCCGGTAACCCGCACAGCGCCGGTTTTGCAGCTGTCTGCGCCGGCCTCGCCGGCAAAAGCCAGCGAGCCAGCGCCATCGCCGCCGCCGGAGCCGGATGCACGGGGCACGCCGGA
>CAMTXV010000037.1:0-6301 GCA_947085665.1 uncultured Sinobacteraceae bacterium
CTGGTGCGTGGGGCCGTCTTCGCCCAGACCGATGGAGTCGTGCGTGAACACGTGGATCACGCGTTGCTTCATCAGCGCAGCCATGCGGATGGCGTTGCGGCTGTAGTCGCTGAAGGTGAGAAAGGTGCCGCCATAGGGAATGAAGCCGCCGTGCAGCGCCATGCCATTCATCACTGCCGCCATGCCGAACTCGCGCACGCCATAGCTGAGATGGTTGCCGGGGGTATCGCGCCCGGCGACGACGCAGCCCTTGAAGTTGGTGAGATTCGAGCCGGTGAGGTCGGCCGATCCACCGAAGCATTCCGGCAGATGGGGAGCCAGCGCATCCAGCGCCTGCTGCGAGGCCTTGCGGGTGGCGACGGCCGCCGCAGCTTGCTGCACCTGTGCCAGCGCCTGCTTGACGGTCGCATCGAAATCCGCAGGTAGCTGGCCCTGCATGCGGCGCAGAAACTCCGTCGCCAGTCGCGGGTGGGTGTTGCGGTAGGCCGCAAACAGCCGCTGCCATTCAGTATTGCGCCTGGCCCCTGCGGCGCGCGCGTCCCAGGCGGTGGCGACATCGGCGGGTAGCTCGAAGGGGCCGGCCGCCCACTGCAAGGCGGCGCGGGTGGCGGTGATCTCGGCGGCGCCCAGCGGTGCGCCATGCACTTCGTGGCTGCCGGCCTTGTTGGGCGAGCCTTTGCCGATGGCGGTCTTGCAGCAGATGAGAGTGGGCTTGCCCGCAGGCAGGCTCGACTGCCGCCGGGCAGCGGCGAGCGCGGCATCAACCTGCTCGGCATCGTGACCGTCTACCCCTGCAATGACGTTCCAGCCATAGGCGCGGAAGCGTGCGGGGGTGTCGTCGGTGAACCAGCCCTCGACGTGCCCATCAATCGAGATGCCGTTGTCGTCGTAGCAGGCGATGAGCTTGGAGAGCCTGAGCGTGCCAGCCAGCGAGCACACCTCGTGGCTGATGCCCTCCATCAGGCAGCCGTCGCCGAGAAACACATAGCTGTGGTGATCGACGATGTCGAAGCCCGGCTGGTTGAACTGCGCCGCCAACAGCTTCTCGGCCAGCGCCATGCCGACGGCATTGGCAAGACCCTGACCCAGCGGGCCAGTGGTGGTCTCGACACCGGGCGTGACGCCTACCTCCGGGTGACCCGGCGTCTGGCTGTGCAATTGGCGGAAGCACCGCAGCTCGTCCATGGGCAGCTCGTAGCCAGTGAGATGCAGCAGGCCATAGAGCAGCATCGAACCATGCCCGTTGCTGAGCACGAAGCGGTCGCGGTTGGGCCAGATCGGGTCGGCGGGGTCGTGGCGCAGATGGCGGCTCCACAGCACCTCGGCGATCTCGGCCATGCCCATCGGCGCACCGGGGTGGCCGGACTTGGCCTGCTCGACCGCGTCGATGGCGAGAAAGCGCAGGGCATGCGCCATGCGCGCGCGCAGTGCGGGGCTGATCTCCATGCTCTAGGCCCTCCGCTTCAAATCCATCAGCCGCAGGATCATCGGCGTCAGGATCAGTTGCAGTGCCAGGCCCATCTTGCCGCCGGGGACAGCGATGGAATTGGGCCGGCTCATCCAGGCGTTCTGGAGCATCGACAGCAGATAGGGAAAGTCGATGCCGTGCGGGTCGGTGAAGCGGATCACCACCAGGCTTTCGTCGGCGCTGGGGATGTCGCGCGCGATGAAGGGGTTGGAGGTATCCACCGTCGGCACCCGCTGAAAGTTGACATGGGTGCGCGAGAACTGCGGGCAGATGTGGTTCACGTAGTCAGGCATCCGCCGCAGGATGGTGTCCACCACCGCCTGCTGCGAGTAGCCGCGCATGTTCTTGTCGCGGTGCAGCTTCTGGATCCACTCCAGATTGATGATCGGCACCACGCCGATCAAGAGGTCCACATGGCGGGCGACATTCACCGCGTCGTCGGCATAGCCGCCGTGCAGCCCTTCGTAGAACAGGAGGTCAGTGCCTTCCTCGCTCTGCACCCAGGGCGTGAAGGTGCCAGGCTCCTGCTGGTAGGGCGCGGCCTCGCTGGCATCGTGCAGGTAGTGGCGTTGCTGGCAGCGGCCGGATTCCGAAAACTGCGCAAAGGTGCTTTCCAGCTCTTCCAGAAGATTCGCCTCCGGCCCGAAGTGACTCAGCGGTCCCACCTGGCTCTTCTCCCGTTCGGCCATCGCTGCCTTCATCCCTTTGCGGTCGAAGCGGTGGAAGGAATCGCCCTCGATCACCGTGGCCTTCAGTTTCTCGCGACGGAAGATGTGCTCGAAGCTCTTCATCACCGTGGTGGTGCCTGCGCCCGATGAGCCGGTGACGGCCACGATGGGATGTTTGATCGACATGTGTTCTCCTCCCTGTTGGTTCGGGATTGCTTCTGGTTTGCAGCGCGCTAGTTCTCAGTGCGGTACAGCGAGCGTTCCTTGAACAGCGGCGAGTGATAGGGCTTGTCGGTGCCGCCGTCGTACTCGGCGTGGTATCGCTCGATGCGCTCGATCTCGTGGCGCGAGCCAAAAGCCACCGGCACGCGCTGATGCAGGCTGTCTGGCAGCACTTCCAGCATTCGCCCGCGCCCGGTGGAGGCCGCACCACCGGCCTGTTCGACGACGAAGGCGATGGGATTGGCCTCATACATCAGCCGCAGGCGGCCAGGCTTGCCGGGAAACTTGGTGTCGCGCGGATACATGAACACCCCGCCGCGCATCAGGATGCGATGCACGTCGGCCACCATCGAGGCGATCCAGCGCATGTTGAAGTCGCGGCCCCGGATGCCGGTGGCACCGGCCTGGCACTCGGAGACATAGCGTTGCACTGGCGGCTCCCAGAACCGCTCATTGCTGGTGTTGATGCCGAACTCGCTGCTCTCGGGCGCGATGCGGATCTCCGGGTGCGTGAGCACGAAGTTGCCGATCTCGCGGTCGAGTGTGAAGCCATGCGTGCCCTTGCCGACCGTCAGCACCAGCATCGTGGCAGGGCCATAGATGGCATAGCCCGCCGCGATCTGGCGCACGCCGGGCTGTAGAAAGTCCCGCTCGATGGGTGCGGCCTCGCTGCCATGCCGCAGCACCGAGAAGATGGTGCCAACCGAGACATTCATCTCGACGTTGGAGGAGCCATCGAGCGGGTCGAAGACCAGGAGATACGGCCCGCGCTGGAAGTCCGGCGGCACCTGCAAGGGCTCCTCATGTTCCTCCGAGGCCATGCCGGCGACGAGGCCGCCCCATTCGCAGTGATCCATGATCGCCTCGTCCGCGAGCATGTCGAGCTTCTTCTGCTCTTCGCCGTGGATGTTGGCGGTACCGGCACCGCCGTAGTGGCCGCCGAGCGCACCCTTGCCGGTCATGGCGGCAATGGTTTTGACTGCGGCTGCCATGTCCACCAGAAGGCCGGCCAGCTGACCACCATCGCCCGCGTCATTGAGCTGCTCGATCAGAAACTTGGAGAGCGTGGTGCGACCCGAATACATGCGCATGGTGAGCCTCTAGGGGGTGGGTACGTCGGGGAGAGAGGCGGTGTTCACGCCGAACACACGGCTGGCACGGATGTCGGCCTCGGAGATCTGGCTCAGGGCCTCAGCCGTGAGTGCGCTGCCGCTGCCCTGTGCCTGGCTGAACAAGCGATTGGCCTGCCGAAGCCGCACACGATCCAGCGCATTGCGCATGGAGCGGGCGTTGGCGAAGTGAGGCTGCTGGATGCGCCGCGCGATGTAATCCCTGAGTGCCCGCTCGCCCTCGGCATCGACGTGGTAGTGCATCTGCACCAGCATCTGCTGGGCGATGGCTAGCAGCTCGTCTTCGCCGTAGTCGGGGAAATCAATGTGGTGCGCGATGCGCGAGGACATTCCGGGGTTGGACTGGAAGAAGGTGTCCATGCGGTTCTTGTAGCCCGCGAGAACCACCACCAGGTCATCGCGCTGGTTCTCCATCACCTGCAAGAGAATCTCGATGGACTCTTGCCCATAGTCGCGCTCGTTCTCCGGCCGGTATAGGTAGTAGGCCTCGTCGATGAACAGCACGCCGCCCATCGCCCTCTTGAGCACCTCCCTGGTCTTCGGCGCGGTATGGCCGATGTACTGGCCCACCAGGTCATCGCGCGTCACCGACACCAGATGGCCTTTGCGCACATAGCCCAGCCGGTGAAGGATGCTCGCCATGCGCAGGGCAACCGTGGTCTTGCCGGTGCCGGGGTTGCCGGTGAAGCACATGTGCAGGCTGGGGGCCGAGGCCTCCAGCCCCAGTTGCTGGCGCGCCTTGGTCACGAGCAGGTAGGCGGCGATTTCGCGCAGCCGCCGCTTCACCGGTGCCAAGCCCACCAGCTCCGCGTCGAGCTGGTCGAGCACGGGCGTGATCTCGCTGGCACTGAGCAGCGCCTGCAAGTCCACGGCAGGTGGCAGGTCGGGCGCGGACATGGCGGCCTCCAGCTATTGCCCGTACCGCTCGCCTTCCGGCTTGTCGGTGGCGTAGGACGAGATGCGGTAGCGAATGTTGCGCCCTTCCACCTCGGTGCGGGCAAGGCCAAAGCCGGGTTCACGCGCGGGCCGGTTGACCAGGTAGCTCATTTTCAGCGATTCCACGCCGCGCGTGGAGTCGAAGGCGGTGACACGGACGTAGTGCTGTGGAAACGTCTTTCGGCAGCTATTGATCTCGGCAAGGATTCCGGCCGCATCCTTCAGATCGAACATGGGATTGCCGA
This sequence comes from uncultured Sinobacteraceae bacterium, assembly GCA_947085665.1. GTDB lineage: Bacteria > Pseudomonadota > Gammaproteobacteria > Nevskiales > Nevskiaceae > Stagnimonas. The sequence goes on from CAMTXV010000037.1 coordinate 4,670, forward strand.
ACATTTCCCAGTAGGTGTTGCGCGGATGCGGGTCGTCGGTGTACTCGATGCCGACTGCCCAATTGTTCTTCAGAGCGAACTCGATCTGGGCGGTGATCTGCGGGTCCGTGAGGTCGGGCAGAAAGGAGAACTGGCCTTGGGTGAGGCGCTGGTTGGTGTTGGTCATCATGGCTTTGTGCTCCTACGCCGAAGCGGTAGCGGTGGGCAGGAAATCCCCGGTATCGGTGGACTCGTAGTTGAACTGGATGTCGCCCCAGGTCTCGATGGCCTGTTTCAGCGGGCTGCACCACTGCGCGGCGGCCTTGAGAATCTGCGGTCCCTCGTTCCAGATATCGCGGCCCTCGTTGCGGGCCAGCACCATCGCTTCGAGTGCCACGCGGTTCGCCGTCGCCCCGGCCTGGATGCCCATGGGATGGCCGATCGTGCCGCCGCCGAACTGCAACACCACGTCCTCACCGAGGTAGGTGAGCAGCTGGTGCATCTGCCCGGCGTGGATGCCGCCGGAAGCCACCGGCATCACCTTGTTGAGCGAGGCCCAGTCCTGGTCGAAGAACAGGCCGTGTTCGAGATTGGCCTTAGTCGAGGTTTCGCGCAGGGTGTCGTAGAAGCCGGCGATCATCGCCGGATCGCCTTCGAGCTTGCCGACGACGGTCCCGGCGTGGATGTGATCGACCCCGGCCATGCGCATCCATTTGCAGATGACGCGGAAGTTCATGCCATGGTTCTTCTGCCGCGAGTAGGTGCTGTTGCCGGCGCGGTGCAGGTGCAGGATCACGTCGTTCTTTCGCGCCCATTTCGCCATCGACTGAATCGCGGTGTAGCCGATGACGAGGTCGATCATGATGATCGCGGCGCCGAGTGACTTGGCGAACTCGGCACGCTCGTACATTTCCTCCATCGTGCCGGCAGTCACGTTGAGGTAATGGCCCTTCACTTCACCGGTGGCCGCACTCGCCTTGTTCACCGCCTCCATGCAGTAGAGGAAACGGTCACGCCAGTGCATGAAGGGCTGGCTATTGATGTTCTCGTCGTCTTTCACGAAATCAAGGCCGCCCTTGAGTGCTTCGTAGACCACGCGGCCATAGTTGCGACCCGACAGGCCGAGCTTGGGCTTGGTGGTAGCACCCAGCAGGGGGCGGCCGAACTTGTCGAGGCGCTCACGCTCCACCACGATCCCTGTTGCGGGGCCTTGGAAGGTCTTGAGATAGGCCACCGGAATACGCATGTCCTCCAGGCGCAGTGCCTTCACGGCCTTGAAGCCGAAGACATTGCCGATGATCGAGGCGGTGAGGTTGGCGATGGAGCCCGGCTCGAACAGATCGAGGTCGTAGGCGATCCAGGCGAACACCTGCTGTGGCGTGCTCGTACCAGGCCCGGTGTTGGGCACCTTGTCCACCCGGTAGGCTTTGGCGCGATAGAGCTCGCAGGCGGTGAGGCGATCCGTCCAGACCACGGTCCAGGTTGCGGTGGAGGATTCGCCCGCCACCGCAGCGGCGCATTCCTCTGCATCGACGCCATCCTGCGGCGTGATGCGGAACAGCGCGATCACGTCGGTATCCAGAGGCACATAGTCGGGCTGCCAGTAGCCCATCTTCTTGTATTCCATCACCCCGGCGTCGTAGCGGCCGCGGA
>CAMTXV010000038.1:0-2339 GCA_947085665.1 uncultured Sinobacteraceae bacterium
GCGCCGACCTCAACCAGCTGGTGCCCTTCAAGTACAAGTGGGCCTGGGAGAAATACCTCGCCGCCTGCAACAACCACTGGATGCCGCAAGAGATTCAGATGGGCGCGGATATCGCCCTGTGGCAAGACCCGAAGGGCCTGACCGATGACGAGCGCATGATCATCAAGCGCAGCCTTGGTTTCTTCAGCACCGCCGACAGCCTCGTCGCCAACAACTTGGTGCTCGCCGTCTACAAGCACCTCACCAACCCCGAGTGCCGCCAGTACCTGCTGCGCCAGGCATTTGAAGAGGCCATTCACACCCACGCCTACCAGTACTGCATCGAATCACTCGGCCTCGATGAAGCCGAAGTGTTCAACATGTACCGCGAGGTGCCGAGCATTCACGACAAGGCCGCGTGGAGCCTGCCGTTCACGCAGAGCCTCGCCGACCCCGACTTCCACACCGGCACGCCGGAGATGGACCGTCGCTTTCTGCGCGACATGATTGCCTTCTACGTCGTGTTTGAAGGCATCTTCTTCTACGTCGGCTTCGTGCAGCTGCTCAGCTTTGGCCGCCGCAACAAGATGATCGGCGTCAGCGAGCAGATTCAATACATCATGCGCGACGAAGCCATGCACATGAACTTCGGCATCGACGTGATCAACCAGATCAAGCTCGAAAACCCGCACCTGTGGAGCGCCGAGTTTCAGGAAGAAGTGCTGGGCATGATCCGCGAAGCCACTGAGCTGGAGATCAAATACGCCCACGACACCATGCCGCGCGGCGTGCTGGGCCTGAACGCCAGCATGTTCAACGAATACATGAAGTTCATCGCCAACCGCCGCTGCAGCCAGATTGGCCTGAAGCAGCTCTACCCCGGTGCGGAGAACCCCTTCCCCTGGATGAGCGAGGTCATGGACTTGAAGAAGGAGAAGAACTTCTTTGAGACGCGCGTGACGGAGTATCAGACGGGTGGGGCGCTGACCTGGGATTGAAAATTACCTACCAGAAAAAAATAGGGGCCTTTGGCCCTTATTTTTTATGATAAAAACGATAAACCTACATCAGTGGTGGCTAACTCCAGCAGTCACACTACTGATTGGACTGTCCGCTGGCTTCTTGACTTATGACGTATCTGCTGACTTTGCCGCATTGCATCCAATAGAAGCAGGCGTGTTGAAATGGATTTTATCGTGGTGTTGGTTGGCTCTAATCATTTCTTCTGCGCTAGCAACAGTTATTGCGATAGCTACCGCAATAAGTGCGCCAACGATAAAAAGCCTTGAGGACGATTTAGAGGCGGCCACGCAGAAAAACAACTTAATACAGGACAACGTCAGAAATCTATTTGACGGTTTTCTGTATCACCTTTGGGGTCAGCTGGGATTTAATCATGAGAATGGGAATAATGAAAGAATCTCGCTATATATTCACGATCTAGATTCATCGTCTTTTGTACCTTGCGGTAGATATTCACCAAATCCTACATACAAAAAATCAGGCCGTCCAGAGTATCCAGATTCCGAAGGGTGCATAGCGCACGCTTGGAAGAATGGATGGCACTATGTCGAGCTTGATACGGATAAAAGAAATAGAAACGATCAGCACCAAGCTCAATACCAAGTTCCAAAGCGGACCTCTGGCAGATTTAAGATGCCTACAACCACCTACGCTTGTCTCCGCATAGTAAAAGCTGGATCAGGAGAACCACTTGCTGTAGTAGTTGTCGAATCTGCCGTCGTTGGCCGCATTGCGGAATCCGACTTAAAAGACAAACTGACATCACAACATAATTATCTCTCACAGCTGATTTGCAACCTATACGACTACATCCCCATGCCGTCTAACGCAGCGAATTCGGGATTTTAATATGGCAAAGCTATTGGATGTGCTCGCTTTCATTCTAAAAAAATATCCTCACAAGAGCGAACTATCAAATGCTCGTGTTACAAAAATGGTTTACTTGGCCGATTGGCATCAAGCAATAAAAAACAAAAGGCAAATAACAAGTATTAATTGGTATTTTGATAACTACGGCCCATATGTCGGCGACGTGTTGGCTGAAATTCAATCCAATTCAAATATATTTTTGGCTGAGTCCACAAATAACTTTTACGGCAGCCCCAAGGTGCAACTCAAGTTAATCGATGCGTCTTACGAAGCTCAGGTTGATCCCGACGAAGAAAAGTCGATCCTGCATGTAATTGAAAAGTCAGCTCCGCTAAATTGGAAAGATTTTATAAATCTAGTTTATTCCACGTATCCAATTACCAGCTCCAACAGATACTCAAATCTTAATTTGATTGAAAAAGCCAAAGAGTACTTGGCTGACAAATAAAGCGAGGTAGGGTGGGCAA
>CAMTXV010000039.1:0-9730 GCA_947085665.1 uncultured Sinobacteraceae bacterium
GCGAGCTTGCGGTAGGCCTTTTTGATCTCGGCGGTGGTGGCCGTACGGGCCACGCCGAGCGCTTTGTAATAGTCCTTGTATTCCATGGGCGGGATTATCAATGAAAAAGCCGCGCACCCCCCGTGGGAGTGCGCGGCTGCGAGCACAAAGATTTAGTGCGAGACGCTGATGCGGCGCGGCTGCGCAGCAGGGCGCTTGGGAATGGTCACTTCCAGCACACCGTGCTTGCCGGTGGCACTCACCGACTCATTGTCGACCGTGTCGGGCAGCGCAAAGCGGCGGAAGAAGCGGCCCTGGCTGCGCTCGATACGGCGACGGTCAACCCCCGCGGCATCAACCGCCTTTTCGCGGCTGCCGCTGAGCGTGAGCACGCCGTTTTCGAGGGTGATTTCCACGCCCGCAGGGTCCACGCCCGGAATATCAGCTGTGAGCACGAACTTGTCGGTGTGCTCGGCAATATCGACGGCGGGTGACCAGTCGGCGGTGGCGCCAATGCTGCCATCCTGCGTGCTGGCGTCGATGGAGCGGGTGATTTCATTGAGCAGCGCGCGGTGCAGGGACCACGGCTCGTAACGAGTCAAAGTCATGAGGTTTCTCCGTTGATGTCAGAAGGTCTTGCTGTAAAAAACTTCTGTGCGCACGCCCATCAAACTAGGGCGTGCGCCATCACTTTCAAGACCCTGTGCGCAGCCTCAGGGTGCGGCGGGGCTCTGCTCGGGCCGCACCCGCGATAGCAGCAACATGCCGGCCACGAAGAACACAATGAGCGCGAAGATGGCGAGCCTGGGGTTGCCCGTGGTGGCCGACACCGTGCCCACCACCAGCGGCCCCAGCACCGCCGCGAACTTGCCGAGCATGTTGTAGAAGCCGAAGAACTGGCCGGCAGATTCCTTGGGAATCAGCTTGGCGAAATAGCTGCGTGAGAGCGACTGCACACCGCCCTGCACCAGCCCCACGGCCGCGGCCATCAGGTAGAAGTCGCGCTCGGTCTTCATCGACAAGGCCCAGATGGTGATGGCGATGTAGACGCTGATGCCGAGATACAGGCCCTGCTTGGCGCCGAAGCGCTCACCGATGCGGCCGAAGACAATGGCGGCGGGGAAGCTCACGAACTGCACGATGAGCAGCGCCTTGATGAGCGCGCCAGGCTCGAAGCCGAGCTTGATGCCGAAGTCCACCGCCATGTTGGCCACCGTGCCAACGGCATCGATGTAGAGCCAGTAGGCGAGCAGGAACATGTAGACGGGCTTGTGGTTGGCAATCTGCTTCACCGTGGCCCACAAGGCGCCCCAGCCCATGGCGCCCTCGCGCTGCGGTGCGGGCTCGCTGACGTTGAAAAACAGCGGCAGCGAGAACACTGCCCACCACACCGCCACGCTGACGAAGGCCCATTTTCCAGCCTCGGCGGCATTGGCCAAACCAAACCACTCGGGCTTTTGCACCATGGTGACGTTGAGCACGAACAGCAAGCCACCACCGAGATAACCCAGGCCATAGCCAAGGGCCGACACGCGGTCGCGCTCGTTCTCTTTCGCGACGTTCATCAGCAGCGCATCGTTGAAACTCAGGCCGCCGAAGAAACCAATGCCGCCGAGTGCGAACAAGGCTATGGCGAGCTGCCACTGGCCCTCATCAACAAACATCAGCCCTGCGGTGGAGGCACAGCCCAGCGTGGTGAAAATGGCGAGAAAGCGCTTCTTGAGGCCGCGGCGATCGGCAATCACCCCCAACCAGGGCGCCATCAGCATCACGATGAAACTCGGCAAGGAATTGCCATAGGCGCCGAGATAGAAGGTAGCCGTGCTGCCATCCACCCCTGCCGCGTAGTACTTGTTGAACAGGATGGGGAACAGACCCACCAGTACCGTGGTGGCGAAGGCAGAGTTGGCCCAGTCGTAGAAGGCCCAGCTCCACTGCTGTTTGCGTTCAGGCGTCATTGTTCCCATCCCCTCAAATGATCTCGTAGCCCATCACCAGTGCGTCTTCTGTGGCGGCCGACCCATTCGGGTAGTAGCCCTTGCGCACACCCAGCGTCTTGAATCCAAGGCTCTCATACAAGTGCCGCGCCGCGGCATTGGATCGCCGCACTTCGAGCAAAAAAATGGTGCAGAACTCGGCGCGCGCCAGGGCCATGAGGTGCTCCATAAGCTGCCGGCCCAGACCCTGTCCCTGATGGTCAGGGTCCACGCAGACATTGAGCAGCTGCGCCTCGCCCACCGCCATGCTCATAAAGGCATAGCCACGAAGTCGGTTGTCGCTGCCAATGAGGCCCCAGCAGGGGGTTCCGGCCTTGAAGGTGTCCTGCAAGATTTTCAGCGACCAGGGAAACGCATAACCACGAACCTCGATGGCGTGAATCTCGTCCACGCGCGCCAGCTTCACCGGCTCGAAGCGCAAGCCGTTCTCAGCCATGTGCCTTGAGATGCTGGGCGATTTTCTTCAGGTCTTCCCAGCTCTTGGCTTTTTCCTTGGGGGAGCGCAGCAGATAAGCCGGGTGATAGGTGACGAACACCGGCGTCTGGGTGGGTCCGTAATGATGCAGCGGGCCTCGCAGGCGGCTCAGCGGTTCATCGTTGGACAACAAGCGCTGCGCGGCAATACGGCCAAGGGCAACGATGAGCTTGGGGCGTACGTGGGCAATCTGCGCATCCAGATACTGGCGGCAGGCTTCCACTTCATCTTTTTCAGGGTCGCGGTTGCCCGGTGGGCGGCACTTCACCACGTTGGCAATGAACACATTGCCCATGCCGGCAGGCGCCTCCACTGCACGGCTGCGGCCGATGGCCTTCAGCATTTCATCCAGCAGCTTGCCGGCGCGGCCCACAAAGGGCTCGCCACTGGCGTCTTCATCGGCGCCTGGGCCTTCCCCCACCACCATCAGCGGTGAAGCCTCGTGACCCGCACCAAACACGGTGTGGGTGCGGGTTTCGCAGAGCTTGCAACGGCGGCAGCCGGCCACCTGCTCGCGCAGGGTGGGCCAGTCGCGGCTCACTTCAAAAGTGACGACGGGCATTTCGACCTTGGAAATCACGGGAGGGGCGACGATGGAAGCCGGGCTGGCGATGGGCGCGGGGGCAGCGACTGGCGCCGCCAGCACCCCTGGCGGGTCCTGCGCCAATGGCGTCTCCGGCAGGGCAGCGTCCACGCCCTTGAGCGACCAGCGCTCGATGCCCAGGAGGCCCAGTACCGCATCGCGACGTTTAGTCATGGTGTTCGCTCATGCCGTCATTGTCCCACCGTTGACGGCCAATTCCATCCACTCATCGGTCTTGAGGGTTCGCGACGAGGACGAGCGCCACTATGTCGTCGCAAGCGTCAACACCCCGACAGAGGATGTCCACCATGTTCAACACACGCTCAATCCATCTCCCGCTGCTGCCCTGCCTGCTGCTCGCCACCGGCCTCGCGCTGAGTGCCTGCGACAGCACCTCGGCGGCCAAGACCGCGCCGATCAACATCGGCGGTGGCGGCACCACCAACCCGCCCACCACACCGGGTACGGGTGGCTCCACGGGCGGCACCACCACGCCCACCAACAGCTTGCCGGTTGCCCTGCCCGACGTGGCCGTGGTGCAGGTGGGTAGCACGGCGAATCCCGTCAATGTGCTGCTCAACGACAGCGATGCCAATGGCGACGCGCTGACCATCACCGCCGTCAGCCTTGTGCTGAGCGTGCCCACGGCCAGCGGCGGCAGCCGCAGCATCGCCAGCGATGGCAAGAGCCTGCGCTACACCCCGCCCGCCGGCTTCGTGGGCACCCAGACGCTGCGCTACACCCTGAGCGACGGTCACGGCGGCATCGCCTCGGCGCTGGCCGTGATCACCGTCAGTCCGCTCGCCATTCCGCCTGTGGCACTGCCTGATGTCTTCACGAAGGTGATCGACGCGCCCGTCGCCACGCTGGATGTGCTGGCCAACGACGTTGACGGCGCTGGCGGCGGCCTGGTGGTGAGCGCGGTCAGCAGCGTGGCCACGCTGCCCCCGAGCGGCAATGGCACGGTTTCGGTGGTGGATGGCGCCGTGAGCTACCAGCCCAGCCCCGGCTTTCTGGGCGTGGAAACCTTGAGCTACACCCTGACCGACGCCAATGGCGCCACCGCCACCGCTGTGGCCGTGGTCACGGTACTGCCGCTGGCCGCGCCGCCGGTGGCACTACCCGATATCGCCACCCTGGCGATGGGGGGCAGCAGCGATCTCGACGTGCTGGCCAATGATGTGGACCTGGCCGGTGGCGGTCTGACCGTGAGCGCCGTGGCGCCCGTGGTGAGCCTGCCGCCCGGCGCTGAAGGCGTGTTTTCCATCGTCGGTAACCGCGTGCGCTACACGCCCAGCTCCAGCAGCTTTGTGGGCACGCAGACCGCGCAGTACACCGTGACCGACCGGAACGGCTCCACAGGCCTTGGCCTGATTACCCTGGTGGTGACTCCGGCGCTGCCGGCCATCCCGCCCGTGGGCGTGCCGGATGTCGCCACCCGCAGCAGCGGCACGGCCAGCATCAGCCTCAATGTGCTCGACAACGACATCGACGTCGCCGGCGGTGGCCTGACCGTGACTGCGGCCTCGGTGGTGCTGGGCCTGCCCGACAGCAGCGGCGTGACGGTGAGCACCGACGGCACCGCGCTGAATTTGGCCCTGCCCTCGACGTACGCCGGCGTGCTCACCCTGAGCTACACCCTGAGCGATGCCAATGGCTCTACCGCCACGACCGCGGCCATCGTGACCGTGGCCCCCGTGGCACTGCCCGCAGTGCCGCCGGTAGCACTGCCGGATGTGGCGCTGGCCGCCCCTGCCGTCACGGCCGCCATTGATGTGCTCGCCAATGATGTCGATGTGGCCGGTGGCGGCCTGACGCTCACCGCCGCCGAAGTGCTGCTGTCGCTGCCGACGGCCAGCCATGGCGTCGCCCTGGTTGGCAATCAGCTGCAATTCACCGCGGCTGCGGCCTTCGCGGGCGTGGTGACCGTCACCTACACCGTGACGGATGCCAACGGCAGCACGGGCACTGGCCTGGTCACCATCACGGTGGCCCCGGCGCTGCCCGTGGCACTGCCGGCCGCCCTGGGAGATGTGGGCAGCCTGCTGGTCACCGACCTGCTCGGCACCACCGGCAGTTTCGATGTGCTGAGCAACGACATTGACCCCGCAGGTGGCGGCCTCACCCTGCAAAACGTGAGCTTGCAGAACCCGCTGCTGGCCCCGGTGGGCACGCTGCTGGGCATTGTGGGCAATCAGGTGCAGCTGACCGTGCCGCTGCTCGGCCTGGTGGCCGGTGTGCTGCCGGTTGAATACACCGCCGTGGATAGTCTGGGTCGCACCATCACTGGCGTGCTCAACCTGACGCTGGCTTTGTAACCAGCCACGCAGCCACAAAAAAACCCGGCTAGGCCGGGTTTTTTTGTTTCAAACGACCCCTCAGGTCTTGCGGGCGTGACGGTTGAGCGCCGCGAGAATGGCCTTGAGCGAAGCAGTGACGATGTTGCCGTCGATGCCTACACCGTGCGTGGGGCGCGCTGCATCGCCAATCTTCAGTTCGATGTAGCTCACGGCCTTGGCATCACTGCCTGCGGTCACGGCGTGCTCGTGGTAGTCCACCAGCGCAAGAGACTGCCCCGTGAGCCGCGCAAGACCCGCCACGAACGCATCAATCGGGCCATTGCCTTCGCCGCGCAGCGGCACTGGCTCGCCATGCACCGAAAGCTCGGTGGCCAGCTGCACGCGATCCTGGGTGGAGTCTTCCACCAGATGGTGCGAGACATAGGCATGCGGCGTGAGGGCATCGAGATACTCTGCCTTGAACAGCGCCCAGATTTCGGCCGCCGTCACCTCCTTGCCGCTCGCATCGGTCACCGCCTGCACCACGCTGCTGAACTCGATTTGCAGGCGGCGCGGCAGCACCAGCCCGTATTCGGATTCCAGCAGGTACGCGATACCGCCCTTGCCGGACTGCGAGTTGACGCGAATCACTGCCTCGTAGCTGCGGCCCAGATCCATGGGGTCGATGGGCAGGTAGGGCATTTCCCAGAACATGCCGGGTTTGCGGTCCGCAAAGGCCTTCTTGATGGCGTCCTGATGCGAGCCTGAAAAGCTGGTGAACACCAGATCGCCCACATACGGATGACGCGGGTGCACCGGCAGGCGATTGCAGTGCTCCACGGTGCGACGCACGGCGTCGATATCGGAGAAATCCAGATTCGGGTGCACACCCTGGATGTACATGTTGAGCGCGACGTTGACGATGTCGACGTTGCCCGTGCGCTCACCGCTGCCGAACAGACAGCCCTCGACGCGATCAGCACCCGCCATCAGTGCCAGCTCGGCCGCTGCCGTGCCGGTGCCGCGATCGTTGTGCGGGTGCACCGAGATGCACAGGCAATCGCGCTGCGCGAGGTTGAGGTGCATCCACTCCACCATGTCGGCGAACACATTCGGCGTAGAGTGCTCGACCGTTGCCGGCAGGTTGATGATCAGCTTCTTGGCCGGTGTGGGCTCGAACACGGCAGTGACCGCATCGACGATCTGCTTCGAGAACGCGAGTTCAGTGCCTGAGAACATCTCGGGCGAGTATTCGAACTGCCAGTCGGTCTCGGGCTGCTGTGCGGCCAGCTGCTTGATGATCCGAGCATGCTCCACAGCCAGCTCATCCACCACCTGCTGCTGACTCAGGTTGAACACCACGCGGCGCATCACGGGTGCGGTGGCGTTATAGAAGTGCAGGATCACGCGCTTCGCACCCTGCAGCGCCTCGAAGGTGCGGCGGATCAGGGCCTCCCGCGCGGGTGTGAGCACCTGGATGGTGACGTCGTCCGGAATGCGGCCGGACTCAATGAGAAAGCGCACGAAGTCGAAGTCAGTCTCGGAAGCCGAAGGAAAACCCACCTCGATTTCCTTGAAGCCGATCTTCACCAGAAGGTCGAACATCTGCAGCTTGCGCTCACGGTTCATCGGCTCGATGAGCGCCTGGTTGCCATCGCGCAGATCGGTGGAAAGCCACAACGGCGCCTTGGTGATCTTGGCGTCGGGCCAGGTGCGCGTCTTGAGGGCCACGTTGCCAATCAGGGCTTCAACGGGGCGGTACTTGGTTTCGGGGTTTTTCAGCATGCTCATGGGCGATGACACCGCTCTCACGGTGATCCTGTCGATTGGTCTTTTTTGGGTTTCAGGTCAGGGCACGGGTATCTGGCCGCCGTGCACGGCGCGAGGTTTTGGTCTGCCCTAGGGCAGGAGTCGCGCCAGCAGAAGAACACCCGCGCCAGCAACCGCGCAAAGTGCGCGGTTGAGAAGGCTGGACGAGATGGCGATGTTCATTGCGGGCGAAAGCTTAGCGGCTGGCGGCCACAAATCAAGCCGCAGGCTTCTTGAAGCGGCGCAGTAGCAGCGCCACCGGACCCGATGCCGCGTAGGCAAAGAAGGCCAGAAACAAGACCCGTGGCGGATCGATGGCCACCAGCGCCAGCACGCCCACCACCGCCGCGAAGGGCAGAAAGCGCATGCGCCCGGCGAGGTTGAGCTTCTTGAAGCTGTTGTAGCGAATGGAACTCACCATCGACAGCGCGGTGAGCAGCATCAGCGGTGCGGCCACGAACAACACTTCCTGCCCGCTGAAAGGCACCCGGCCAGAAATCCAGCTGAACAGCGAGTGGGAGTCGTCGACACAGCTCCAGACGAAGAAGGTGACCACCGCAGCTGCTGCGGGCGAAGGCACGCCGTAGAAGTCCTTGTTGCTGCCGGCAATCGCCGCCAGCACGTTGAAGCGCGCGAGCCTCAGAGCCGCGCAGGCGCAGTAGGTGAAGGCAATCATCCAGCCCAGCTTGCCGCCCAGCCATTTGTAATCGGCAAGGTACTGCAGCGAAAAGGCATACATGACGATGGCGGGCGCCACACCAAAGGCCACCATGTCGCAGAGCGAGTCGTACTCCTTGCCGAAATCGGTGGAGGTGTTGGTCATGCGGGCGATGCGGCCATCAAGCCCATCGGCAATCATGGCGATGAGAATGCCGACGCAGGCCAGCTCAAAACGCCCACCCATGGCCATGACGATGGCATAGAAGCCGCCGAACAGCGTGCCTGTGGTGAAGAGGTTAGGCAGCAGATAGATGCCCTTGCGACGGGGCTTCTTGGGGATGACGTCGGGGGAATCAGACAGCTCGGGCGCGCTCATGCATTTCTCCGCAGCAGGGTGGCCAACACGGTTTCGCCGCATCTTATCTGTTGGCCCAGTTGCACCTCGACGCGACAGTCGGTGGGTAGGTACACCTCGATGGTGCGAGCCAGTCGGCGTGCGCCGCAGATGCGGCCCTGTCCAACGCGATCTCCAAAAGCCGGCCACACAGGACGGGCTCCCAGCAATGCCCAGGCCCCTGCCACCACCACCACCGACTCGCCCTCATCGGTACGGATGCAGCTCACTCTCTTGGGCGCGCCCTCAATGGCCGTCACCTCGCCTTCCACTGGCGCGCGCAGCAGATAGTTGCAGAACAGCGGCACCGTAATGCCGATGCGAATCGCCTCGCGTCCCAGCCAGGGATCGTGGCACTCGCACCGAAAGCTCACGGTGCCATCCACCGGTGCCAGCAAGCCGGTGGGCTTGGCCGTGGTGTTGCGTGGCGCATCGCGAAAATAAAAACCGACGAGTAGCGTGGCCAGAAGCGCAAGGGCCAACGCCACCCAGTCGCCGTCGAAAAAGGCAAACAGGGCGACCGCCAGCAGCACGCACAAAAAAACCCATCCTTCGGCGGCAATCCGCAGGATGGGCGTATTGAGACCCTGCATGGGGTCGATCTACCCGGCAGCGACCTAGTTCTTGGTCTTGTCGACGAGCTTGTTCTTGGCGATCCAGGGCATCATCGAGCGCAGCTGTGCGCCCACCTGTTCGATCTGGTGCTCGGCACCCAGGCGGCGACGCGCCTTGAGCAGCGGCTGGCCGGCCTGGTTCTCCAGCACGAAATCGCGCGCGAACTTGCCGGTCTGGATGTCGGTGAGCACGCGCTTCATTTCCTTCTTCGTCTCTTCGGTGACGATGCGCGGGCCGGTCACGTAGTCGCCGTATTCGGCGGTGTTGGAAATCGAGTAGCGCATGGTGGAAATGCCGCCCTCGTACATGAGGTCCACGATGAGCTTCAGCTCGTGCAGGCACTCGAAGTAGGCCATTTCAGGCGCGTAGCCGGCTTCCACCAGCGTTTCGAAGCCCGCCTGCACCAGCGCCGAGGCGCCACCGCAGAGTACGGCCTGCTCGCCAAAGAGATCGGTTTCGGTCTCTTCGCGGAAGTTGGTTTCGATGATGCCGGCGCGACCACCACCATTGGCCGAGGCATAGCTAAGCGCGATGGCCTTGGCATTCCCGGTGGCGTTCTGGTGGATGGCGATCAAGCTCGGCACGCCGCCGCCCTTCAGGTATTCAGAGCGCACGGTGTGGCCGGGGCCCTTCGGCGCGACCATGATCACGTCTAGGTCCGCACGCGGCTCGATGAGCTGGAAGTGGATGTTGAAGCCATGGGCAAAGGCCAGCGTGGCACCCTGCTTGAGATTGGCCTTCACGCTTTCTTCGTAGATTTTCTTCTGGTCCTGATCGGGTGCCAAGATCATCACCACGTCGGCAATCTTGATGGCCTCCACCACTTCAGCGACCTTCAGGCCGGCGTTGGTGGCTTTCTCCCAGCTCTTGGAACCCTTGCGAAGGGCGACGGTGACATCCACGCCGGAGTCCTTGAGGTTCAGCGCGTGGGCGTGGCCC
>CAMTXV010000040.1:0-11034 GCA_947085665.1 uncultured Sinobacteraceae bacterium
GCCTCAACGGCGTTGAAGCCCGACTGTTCGGCGAGCTGAACGGCCAACCACTGCGCGCCTATGCACGCGCCGGCTCCCCCGCGCTCAAGACCGCCGACGAGCTCAGCCGCCAGGCCGATGCGGGCGAGCTGCCGGTCGCTGAGTGGGCCTCGCAGCTGGGCGAGCGCTGCGGTTGGTCAACCGAGGGCCTGCTGCCCATCGGCCAGGCCATTGGCGTGGCCGCGCACTACCGCCGCCAGTTCGGCAGCGTGGCTGCACTGGTGCTGGCCCTGCGCAAGGCCTGCGCCCAGCACATTGAGCAGGCTGCCCAACTCGGCAGCTTTGCCGAAGGCGGTCCGCTAGCCGTTTCACACGGCACCCGGTTTCCGCTGGCGCAGGGTCCAATGACCCGGGTTTCCGACTCACCAGCCTTCGCCGCAGAGGTTGCCCGTGGTGGCGCCCTGCCTTTTTTAGCACTGGCCCTGACACGCGGGCCACAAGTCTTGGAAATGCTTCAGGCCACCAAGGCGCTGGTCGGCACCGCGCCCTGGGGCGTGGGCATGCTGGGCTTCGTGCCGCAGGCATTGCGGCAAGAGCAATGCGAGGCCATCTGGCAATGCAAGCCGCCGTTCGCCCTCATTGCCGGCGGGCGCCCCGACCAGGCCGCCGAGTTCGAGGAGCGCGGCATTGCGACTTACATCCACGCGCCGGCGCCGGCGCTGCTGAAGCTCTACCTTGAACAGGGCGCGCGGCGCTTCGTATTCGAGGGCCGCGAATGCGGCGGGCATGTCGGCCCGCTGGCGAGCTTTCCGCTGTGGGAGCAGATGATCGACGTGCTGCTGGAACACAGCCCCGCTGGCGCTGATAAGCACCTCCACGTGCTGTTCGCCGGCGGCATTCACGATGCACGCTCGGCCGCCATGGTGGCAGCGATGACCGCGCCGCTGGCCGCACGCGGCATGAAGGTGGGCTGCCTGATGGGCACGGCCTATCTGTTCACGCGGGAAATTGTGGCCAGTGGCGCGGTAGTGGAAGGCTTCCAGGCCGAGGCCATTGCCTGCCAGCGCACCATGAATCTGGAATCTGGCCCCGGCCATGCCAGCCGCTGTGTGGATACGCAATTTGCGCACGACTTCTACGCCGAACGCCGCCGCCTGCTGAAAGAAGGCAAGAGCAGCGAGGAGATTCGTGACGCGCTGGAAGACCTCAACCTCGGCCGCCTGCGCGTTGCCAGCAAGGGCGTGAACCGCAGCGAGAACGGCCAGGTGGTCGCAGTCGCTGAAGACGCGCAGCGCCGCGACGGCATGTACATGATCGGCCAGGTCGCCACCCTGCGGGATGCCGCACTCACCATTGCCGACCTGCACCACGACGTCTGCAGCGGCGCCCAGGCGCTGCTTGATGCACGCCGCATCGGCGCGCCGCCGCAGGCAGCCAAGCCCAGTGATATCGCCATCATCGGCATCGGCGTGGTGCTGCCCAAGGCCAACGATGCCAACGAGTACTGGCGCAACATTCTCGGCAAGGTCAGCGTCATCCGCGAAACGCCGGAGTCGCGCTGGGACTGGAAGCTCTACTTCGACGAGAACCCCAAGACCCGCGACAAGGTGTACTCGCGCTGGGGCGGCTTTCTGGATGAAATCAGCTTCGATCCCACCCGCTTCGGCATTCCGCCGAAGTCGATGAAGTCCATCGACCCCTTGCAGATTCTCACGCTGGAAGCCGCCAGCCGCGCGCTGGCAGATGCCGGCTATTCGCAGGGCGGTTACGACCGCGAGAACACCTCCATCGTGCTCGGCGCCGGTGGCGGCGCGGGGGACCTCGGCATGCAGTACGCCCTGCGCGCCGAGCTGCCGCGCTTCGTCGAAAACCCCAGCGATGCCGTGTGGGACCGCCTGCCGGAATGGACCGAGGAATCCTTTGCCGGCACGCTGCTCAACGTCGCCGCTGGCCGTGTCGCCAACCGCATGGACCTCGGCGGCATCAACTACACCATCGACGCCGCCTGCGCCTCTTCGCTGGCCGCGATCAGCGTGGCCGTCAACGAGCTGGAAAGCGGCCGCAGCAATGTGGCCCTCGCCGGCGGCTTCGACACCACGCAGTCCGCTTTCGCCTTCATGGCTTTCGCCAAAACCTCAGCACTCTCCGGCACCGGTCAGCCCAAGACCTTCGACACCGCCGCCGACGGCATCGCCATCTCCGAGGGGGTGGCGATGGTAGTGCTGAAGCGTCTGGCCGACGCCGAGCGCGATGGCGACCGCATCTATGCCGTCATCAAGGCCGCCGCAGGCTCAAGCGATGGCAAGGCCCTGGGCCTGACCGCGCCGCGCAGCGAGGGCCAGGTGCGCGCACTCGACCGCGCCTATGCCAAGGCCGGCTTCTCGCCCGCCACGCTGGGGCTTATCGAGGCACACGGCACTGGCACGCCAGTGGGCGACAAGGCCGAGGCCGAGACCATCTGCACCGCCCTGCAGACCAGCGGTGCTGAGCCTCGCAGCGTGGCGCTGGGCTCGGTGAAAACCATCCTCGGTCACACCAAGGCTGCGGCAGGCGTGAGCGGCATGATCAAGGTTGCCCTCGCCCTGCACCGCCGCGTGCTGCCAGCGCATCACGGTGTGGAGAACCCCATCGAGCCCATCGCCAGCGCCCGCTCGCCGGTGATGCTGCTGAAGGACCCCGCGCCCTGGCTCGCCCACCCGCAGCACCCGCGTCGCGGTGGCGCCTCCGCTTTCGGTTTTGGCGGCACCAACTTCCATGTGGTGCTGGAGGAATACCAGGGCCAGAAGACCGCTCCAGGGGCCGATCGCTGGTCGCAGGAGCTGTGTCTGTTCCGCGCTGTCAGTGCCGAGGCGCTGGTGCGAAAGCTCGAAACCCTGCTGCCGGCGCTGCGCAGCGCCGAGCGCTACAGCCTGGCCGAGCTGGCCTATGCGCTGGCGCGCGAGTGCGAAGCGCAGCCTGCTGGGAGTGCTACCGCCGCTATCGTCACCGCCAGTGCGACGACACTCATCAGCGACCTCGAAACCCTGCTGGTGCATTTGCAGGGCGGCACCAAGCCGCTGCCGGCGCACATCCGCTGCAACCTGAGCACACCTGTGGCATCGGGCGACATCGCCTTCCTGTTCCCGGGCCAGGGTGCACAGCAGGTCAACATGGGCCGCGAGGCCGCGCTCTACTTCGACGAGCTGCGCCAAGCGCTGGAGCGTGCCGACCAGGTGCTGCAAGGCGCGCTGCCGCAGGCGCTGTCGCGCTACATCCTGCCCGCCTCGGCTTTTAATGACGCCGAAGAAACCGAGCAGGCCAAGACTCTCACCGACACCCGCGTGGCGCAGCCCGCCATCGGTGCGCTGAGCCTGGGTTATCTGCGCCTGGCAGAGCGCCTCGGCTTCAAGGCCGTGGCTGCGGCCGGACACAGCTATGGCGAATACACGGCGCTGATGGCAGCTGGCGTGCTCGGCGAGGCGGACTTCCTGAAGCTCTCCGCCGCGCGCGGCGAGGCCATGGCGCGCGCCGCGGGCACCGGCACGCCCGGCGGCATGGCGGCCGTGCAGGGCGAGCGCGGGCAGATCACTGCGCTCATCGCCGGCTTCGATGGCGTGATTGTCGCCAACCACAACACGCCGGGGCAGAGCGTGATCTCCGGCCCCAAGGCGGCACTGGAAGCCGCGCTGGTGAAGCTCGGCGATGCGGGCCTGAAGGCCACCGTGCTGCCGGTCTCCGGCGCTTTTCACACCGCGCTGGTGGCCCCCGCCAAGGCGGCACTCTCGGCCGCGATTGCGGCCACGCCGTTCAAGCCGGCGCGATTTCCGGTGTATTCCAACAGCAGTGCCGCGCCCTACCCGGCAGCACCGGCTGCCATGCAGCAGCTGCTCGATACCCATCTGCTGAGCAGTGTGGAGTTCGTGGCCGAAATCGAGGCGCTACACGCGGCGGGTTGCCGCGTGTTCGTGGAGCTGGGGCCCAAGAGCATCTGCACCAACATGAGCCGGCAGATTCTGGCCGGCAAAGACAGCGTGGCGGTATCGCTCGATGGCCAGGGCGGCGGTCTGCGCGGCCTGTTGGCGGCGCTCGCCGAACTATTTGTGGCGGGTGCAGCCTGGCGTCCGGCCGCGCTCTTCGCGCGGCGCGACCTGCCCTTGCTCGATGTGGCCCAGGTGCTGGAACGCGGTCGCCCGCTGATGCTGGCCAAGCACCTGTGGATGGTCAGCGGCGGCTGTGCGCGGCCCATCAACGACCCGGTGCTGCGCACAGGTCTGCAGCCCGCGCTCACCGCCGCCAGCCGCGAAATTGCCGCAGCCGCAGCGATCGCCAGGCTCACGCCTGCGCCGCAAGTCATTGCCGCTCCGGCTGTCGCTCCGCCCGTCGCGGCATCGTTCGTAGCACCCGTCAGCGCGGCGCTGGGCAGCGAGGCCCTGGTGGCCTACCAGCAAACCATGCGTCAGTTCCTGAGCTTGCAGGAGCGCGTGGTGCAGCAGTTTCTGGGCGGCACGGTGGCCGCGACAGAGCCACTTCCTTCCTTGCCGACGGCCACCCCGCCTGTGGCGGTGCCTGCATTGATCGCTCCGCCGCCGCCCGTGGTACCAGTCGCAGCAGCCACTGTCGCGACCGCTGCAGCACCCGCAGCAGCCAGCATCAACGTCGACATTCCCGCCCTGCTGCTCGGTATTGTGGCCGAGCGCACGGGGTATCCCGCCGAGATGCTCGGCCTCAATGCCGACCTGGAAGCTGATCTCGGCATTGATTCGATCAAGCGCGTGGAGATCATCGGCGCCCTGCGCAAGGCGCTGCCCGCGCCCATCGCAGAAGCCATGCAGGCGCAGATGGAGCGCTTCACCAAGGCCAAGTCACTCAACGCCGTGCTACAGCAGCTACAGGCACTGTCGCCTAGCATGCCGGTTGCAGCGCCCGCGCCGCTGAGCGGCTCTGTGCCCACAGCGCCGCCGCCCGCGGTGGTGATGAGCGCGGTGGATGCCACTGCCCTTCTCCTCGGCATCGTCGCGGAACGCACGGGCTACCCGCCCGAGATGCTCGGCCTCGATGCCGATCTGGAAGCTGATCTCGGCATCGATTCGATCAAGCGGGTCGAAATCATCGGCGCCCTGCGCAAGGCGCTGCCCGCGCCAACCGCAGAGGCCATGCAGGCGCAGATGGAGCGCTTCACCAAGGCCAAAACCTTGCAGGCGATTCTTGTCGCACTCAATGCACTGCAACCGGCGCAGGCACGACCAGTGAGCACCACAGCGGTGACCACCGTGGCGACGGTGACAACCGCCACGGTCGTCACCACCACGGCTCCCGCCCCAGCAGTGGATACGCTGGCGCTGCTGCTCGGCATCGTCGCCGAGCGCACCGGCTACCCGCCGGACATGCTCGGACTCGATGCCGATCTCGAAGCCGATCTCGGCATCGACTCGATCAAGCGCGTCGAGATTATCGGCGCCTTCCGCAAGGCGCTGCCCGCCGAAACCAGCAGCGCGATGCAGGCGCAGATGGAACGCTTCACCAAGGCCAAGTCCCTGCAAGCCATTCTGGCCGCGCTCGCCGCTGTGGCGCCGACCGCAGCGCCGGTAGCCGCGCAAGTAGCCGCGCCAGCGGCCGCACCGGCAGTCAGAACCCCTGTGGCAACGCCCGTCGATGCCACCGCCCTGCTCCTTGGCATCGTCGCCGAACGCACGGGTTACCCCAGCGAGATGCTCGGGCTCGACGCCGATCTCGAAGCCGATCTCGGCATCGACTCCATCAAGCGCGTGGAGATCATCGGCGCCTTGCGCAAGGCGCTACCCGCTGAAACCAGCAGTGCCATGCAGGCCGAGATGGAACGCTTCACCAAGGCCAAGTCCCTGGGCGTGATCCTGCAACGTCTCGCCGCGTTGCAGGCCGGCAGTGCGGCGCCGGTGGTGACGCGTGCGCCGTCTGCGGCCGCTGCGCCAGATCTCGCCGTGGCCGCCGTGCTCAAGGCCAGCACCTCCGCCGCACTGGCGCGCTATGTGGTGCAGAGCGTGGCGCTGCCGCTGAGCCGGTCCACACAGGCGCTGCGCGGGACCGTGCTGCTGCTGGGCGCCGAGAGCAAATTGCGTGAGGGCCTCGCCGAACAGTTGCAGGCGGCGGGCCTCGTGCCCGTGGCCATCGCTGCCACCGAGCGCAGCCTCATTGACCAGGCCCTTGCCGCAGCACGCGCCGCACACGGTGCGGTGACAGCCGTGATCAGCCTGCACGGTCTGGAACGCGGCATGGCCGACACGCTGGCGGCCTGGCGCAAGGCCTACCAGCGCGACATCCTCGGGTTCTTCCATGCCCTGCAAGCCATCGGCAGCGATCTGGAGCGCGTGCAAGTGCTCGCGGCCAGCCGTCTCGGTGGCCGCTTCGGCCGCGATAGCGCCAGCACGGGCTATGCCAGCGGTGGTGGTGCCAATGGCGTGCTCAATTGCCTGCGCTACGAGTACCCGCAGGCGCGCCTGCGCGCAGTGGATTTCGACGGCCAGAGCGATGCCGAGATTGCGCTCCGGCTCACGCAGGAGCTGCTGGCCGACGATCAGGCGTTTGAGGCCGGTTATGTCGGCACCACGCGCTACGGCAGTGTCACCGTCGCACAGGCCTTGAGCGCCAGGCCAGAGGCCGCTGCGGTGCAGCCCGCTGCCGACTGGGTGGTGCTGGCCACCGGCGGCGCGCGCGGCATCACCGCTGGCATTCTGCAGGCCATGGCGGTACCGGGCATGCGTCTTGTACTGCTGGGCCGAACCGCTGCACCGGGGGCTGAAAGCGCTGAAACCGCCGCACTGCCCGATGCCGCCGCACTCAAGAAAGCCCTGCTGCAACAGCGCCTCGCGCGCGGCGAGAAGCCCAAGCCGGTGGAGATCGACCGCGAGGTCAGCCGCCTGATGGTCGACCGCGAGATTCGCGACAACCTCGCCTGGCTCCGCGCCACGGGGGCTGTGGTGGACTACCGCGCCTGCGATGTGCGCGATGAGCAGGCCTTTGGCGCGCTCATTGATGGTCTCTATGCCCAGCACGGCCGCATTGATGCCGTGCTGCATGCGGCAGGCGTCATTGAAGACAAACTGTTCGTCGACAAAACCGCGGAGTCCTTCGAGCGGGTTCTCGGTACCAAGCTGGATGCCGCCTTCGTGCTGACACAGAAGCTCAAGCCCGAAAGCCTGAAGAGCCTGACGCTGTTCACCTCGGTAGCCGGCCGCTACGACAACCGAGGCCAGAGCGACTACGCCGCCGGCAACGAAACGCTCAATCGTCTCGCCTGGCAGCTGCACCGTCAGTGGCCGGGGGTGCGCGTGCAGGCCATCAACTGGGGTCCCTGGGATGCCGGGATGGCCAGCGAGGGCGTGAAGGCCGCACTGCGCGCACGCGGCATGGAACCCATCCCGCTCGCCGACGGCTGCCGCTTCTATCTGGATGAGCTGGCCTACGCACCCACCCATCAAGTCGAAGTTGTCGCGGGCGTCGGCCCCTGGGGCCTGGGCGTTGAAACCCTGCCCGAGTACGACATCGCGGCCAGTCTCGCAGCGGCACCGCGCATCACGCAGGGTCTGCGCGTGGGGGCTGGTGGCGCCGTGCTGGCTGATGCGCTGTTCGACCCCGCCGCCGACGGCCTGAACGCCGCCGAACTCGCGGCCGAACTGCTGGCCGAGTTCGTGGCACTGGCCTGGCCGCAGTGGCAGCTGCGCGAGCTGGTGGACTTGAAAGTAGACGATGCGCTGGAAGCGCTGGGCAGCGAAAAGGCCACCTTGCAGCTGCGCGCCCGTGCCGCCACGCACTCCGAACCCGGCGTGCAGTCGGCCACCGTGGAGTTGATGACGGCCGGCCGCAAGGCCGCACTTGCGAAAGCCACTGCGGTGCTGGTGCCGGTGTCGGGCGCTACGGCGGCAACACTGGCGCGCGGCAAGAAGAGCAAGTCCGCCTGAAGCCCATGAGCAAGCCTGCACCACAGCCGCTGGACATCGCCATCATCGGCATGGGCGGCTGTTTTCCGGCCGCCCGCAACATCGAGAGCTACTGGCGCAACATTCTCGCCAAGGTGGATGCCGTGGCGGAGGCAGACCCCGAGTGGGTGGGCCCGTACTTCGAGGCCTCGCACAACGGCTCTCCCACTGCGGACGACCGCACCTACACTACCAAGGGCGGCTTTCTGCGCGAGCTGGCCGAGGTGGACCCGCAGAGCTTCGGCGTGATGCCCAGCGTGGCAGCCGGCAGCGACCCCGATCATCTGCTGGCCTTGCAACATGCGCGCGACGCGCTGGCCGATGCCGGGTATCTCACCAAGCCTTTCAACCGCGAACGCGCGGGCGTGATCCTCGGCCGCGGCACCTACGGCAACAAGGCGCTGGCCAGCACCATGAGCCGCAATCTGTTTCTCGACCAGGCCATGGACCTGGTACGCGCGCTGCGGCCAGATTTCACCGCCGTCGAGGTCAAGCAGCTGCAGGAATCGCTCAAGTCCCAGCTCATGCCCTTCCAGGCCGAGCACATCGGCGTGCTCACGCCGAATGTCATCGCCGGGCTGATTGCCAATCGGCTGGACCTCATGGGCCCCAGCAGCATTGTTGATGCCGCCTGCGCCAGCACGCTCATTGCCGTGGAGCAGGCGGTGCGCGAGCTGGAGTCGGGCCGCTGCGATCTGATGATCACCGGCGGCATCCACTCGCACACGCCGCCGCAGATCTTCATCCAGTTCTGCCGCATCAATGCGCTCTCCCGCGACAAGATCAGGCCCTTCCAGAAAGACAGCGAGGGCACGCTGCTGGGTGAGGGCGTCGGCATGCTGGTGCTCAAGCGGCGCGCCGATGCCGAACGCGATGGCGATCGCATCTATGCGCTGATTCGCGGTGTGGGCACCGCCAGCGACGGCAAGGCCAAGGGGCTGTTGGCGCCGCGCCTTGAAGGTGAGGTGCTGGCCGTGCGCCGCGCCTATGCCACCAGCGGCATCGACCCCAACACCGTGGATTTGATCGAAGCCCACGGCACCGGCACCACCATTGGCGACCGTACCGAGATCGACTCGCTCAACACGGTGTTTGGCGGCAGAGGGCCTGGTCCTCAAATTGCGATCACTGCCGTGAAGTCGATGATTGGCCACTGCATGCCCGCCAGCGGTGCTGCTGCACTCATCAAGACCGCGCTTGCCCTGCACCACAAGGTGCTGCCGCCGATGCTCTGCGAAGAGCCCGATCCGACGCTGGGGCTGGAAAAAACGCCGTTCTATCTCAACACCGAAACCCGCCCCTGGATTCACGGCAAGCCGCATCCGCGCCGCGCCGGCGTCAATGCCTTCGGCTTTGGCGGTATCAACAGCCACTTCATTCTCGAAGAATACGTACCCACCACGCCGCAGCCCACCGCCGCCCTGCACGCGCCCATGGTCTCGGAGCTGCTGATGCTCGCCGCCGACAGCGCCATGGCGCTAGCCAGCAAGGCGCAGCACGCGCTGGCGCATCTCACCGGGCCTGCACCCGTGAGTCTCGATGCCGTGGTGCTGGCGGCTGCACGCGAAGCGCAGGGCGCTCACCGACTCGCCATTGTCGCCGCCGATGCCGCCGAGCTGGCGAAGAAGCTGGAACAGACCATCGCCAAGCTGGTGGATACGGCAGTTGAACCATTCAAGACCCGCAATGGCATTCACTA
Organism: uncultured Sinobacteraceae bacterium; assembly: GCA_947085665.1. Lineage (GTDB taxonomy): Bacteria > Pseudomonadota > Gammaproteobacteria > Nevskiales > Nevskiaceae > Stagnimonas. The sequence continues at coordinate 9,610 of CAMTXV010000040.1, forward strand.
CGGCGTAGGGACTGCCCTCGGCAAGCTCTGCTTCCTGTTTCCGGGTGAGGGCTCGCAGTACCCGCAAATGCTGGGCGATGTCGCCAGCCAATTTCCCTGCGTGCGCGACTGGTTCGATTTCATCGAGCACAACGCCCTGCAGCGCGGATCGCCTTCGCGCGCGGCCGTGGTGTTTCCGCCGCCAACCGGCCTGAGCGAGGCACAGCGCCGCGAGCTCGAAGACCGCCTCTACGGCATGGATACCGCCGCCGAAAGCGTCTTCGCCGCTGGCATGGGCCTGCACGCACTGTTCACCGAGCTGGGCTTTGCACCCGATGCGCTGCTGGGACACTCGACGGGCGAGAACACCGCGCTCACCGCCGGCAAGGTCAACCGCGCTAGGGACCGCAGCGAAATCGCCCGTGCGGTCACCGACCTCAACGGCCTCTACCAGCAGCTGGAAGCCAGCGGCCAGATCGCCGAGGGCACGCTGCTGACGGTGGGTGGGCTCACTGCCGCGCTGCGCAAGGAGCTGCTGGAGCAGATCAAGTCGCCTGGCAGTGCGGTGCAGCTTGCCATGGACAACTGCCCCAACCAGGTGGTGCTGTTCGGCAGCAGCGCGCCCATCACGGTGCTGAAGGCCGAGCTCTCGGCGGCGGGTGCGCTCTGCCAGGCCCTGCCCTTTGGCCGCGCCTACCACACGCCGCTGTTCAAGCCGCTGGCGGATGCCTTCCGCGTCTACTTCAAGACGCTCGACATCGGCCCCGCCACCGCCACGCTCTACAGCGCCTGCAGCGTCGGCCCGTTTCCTGCCGAGCCCGATGCCATCCGCGAGCTTTGCTGCCGCCAGTGGGAGCAGCCGGTGCGCTTCACGGACACCGTACGCCGCCTCTACGACGATGGCGTGCGCGTGTTTCTGGAGATTGGCCCCAGCGGCAATCTCACCGCCTTCGTCGGCGACACCCTGCGCGACAAGGCTGATGCCCTGGCACTGGCCAGCAACAACCGTCGCAAGGGCGGCATGGCACAGCTGCACGCCACGCTGGCGCAGCTGTTTGCGGTTGGCGTGCCATTCACGCCCGTCGCGCTGTACCAGCATCGACAGATTGCCGCGCTTGATTTGATGAGCGCGCCGCGCGGGCTGGGCAAGCCGCGTACCGCGCTGAAGCTGCTGATGCCGACACTCACCGTGCCTGAAGCACTGCGTAAGCCGCTGCCGAGCAACGTGCAGAGGGTGCCGACGCCGGTCGCGGCACCACTCCTGCCCGCGGTAACGCCGCCTGCCGCACCCGCCGCCGCGCGCGACAGCCGCCTCGCGGCGCTCGATGCGCACTTCAGCCTCATGCAGGAGTTCCTCGATAGCCAGGCGCGGGTGCTCGGCTTGGCCACCGGCGCCGTACCATCGCATGCCCCGAACCTGCCCCGCGAGGCCGCGCTCACCAAGTA
>CAMTXV010000041.1:0-1393 GCA_947085665.1 uncultured Sinobacteraceae bacterium
CGAGTGCGTCAAAGCAGCGCGGCGGCGACAGCCTCCAGGGGAATGGACCACCGACCAAATCCTCCGCTGACATTTCTTCAGAACGTCGATAATCACTCCTCTTTGTTGCTTCTTAGCCTTCACGAATGATGGTCTTGCCGTTGCTACCAGCACTTTCCACCTCCATAGGCGCCGCCAATGCTCGGCCGCTCCCGGCCAGCGCCCTAGCGCTGGCCGTCGCCAGCACCGTGCAGCACCACGCCGGCCTGGTGGTGGCGGTGGCGGGCGACGAGCAGCAGGCCTATCGCCTGGAAGCAGAGCTGCGCTTCTTTCTGGGCAGCAGCAGCGAGGCAAGCGAGTGGCCGGTGGTGCATTTGCAGGACACCGAAACCCTGCCCTTCGACCCGTTCTCACCGCATCAGGAAATTCTCTCGGAGCGCTTGGCGGCGCTGCACCGGCTGCCGGACACGCACCGCGGCGTGCTCATTGTCACCGCTGATGCGCTGTTGCAGCGGCTGCCGCCAGTCGCTTGGTTGCAGGGCCGCACTTTCTTCTTGAAGCAGGGGCAAAAGCTGGATGCGCTGGCGCTGCGCGAGCGCTTGATGGCGGCGGGCTACAGCGCGGTGTCGCAGGTACAGAGTCAGGGGGAGTTCGCGCTGCGAGGCTCGCTGCTTGATCTCTTCCCCATGGGCTCGCCCGAGGCCTTCCGGCTGGATTTCTTCGACGATGAAATCGAGTCGATCAAGCGCTTCGACCCCGACACCCAGCGCTCGCAGGGCACGGTGCCGGAAGTGCGCCTGCTGCCGGCGCGCGAGTTCCCCACCGACCGCGAAGGCATTGAAACCTTTCGCCGCAACTACCGCGAGTACTTCCCGGGCGACCTCACGCGCTCGCGCATTTATGCCGAGGTGACCAAGGCGCTGATGCCGGGCGGCATCGAGGCTTATCTGCCGCTGTTTTTCCCCGAGCGCGCCACTGCGGTGCTGGCCGACTACCTGCCGCGCGACAGCCTGTGGCTGGCGCTGGAAGACCTCGACGCCAAGCTGGCCGCCGACTGGCAGCAGATCGACGAGCGCCGCGACCGCTACGACGGCAACCTGGAACGGCCCCTGATGCAGGCGGCCGATGTGTTTCTTACCCCGGCGCAAGCGGCCGAGCAGCTGGCGCGGTTTCCGTTGCAAAGGGTGGGCGTCGGTGTCGATGACACTGCGCCGGTTAGTGTGTTGCTAGGCGGCGGTGAAGAGATCAAGGCGCTGTTGACTAGCTCCCCTCCCCCCCGCGGGGAGGGGTTGGGGGAGGGGGCAGTTGTGCTAGCGACTGCTGGTTCATTGCACGCCGCCACCCCCTCCCCGCGTTTGGCCGAGCTGGGGACTGACATTGGTCAGTCCCCAGTAAGCCAAACGCCCTCCCCACA
>CAMTXV010000042.1:0-8344 GCA_947085665.1 uncultured Sinobacteraceae bacterium
CTGCGCCTCGGCGGCGATGCTGCTCACCATGGCGCCGGCGCCCTCCAAGCGGGTGGCGGCAATCGCGCCGACGATGACCGGATCGCCCGCGGAAGCAAAGCGGCTGAGCTGGCCATCGGGTTCACGGCGCAGGCAGCTGCCGGGAGTGTCCAGACGCTCATCGCCGCTGTCGGTTTGCACGCTCACCGCACCGGCCATCACGCACAGGGTGTCGCCCTCGGCGGTATTGGCGCCCCAGGCATCGGCATTGAACACGCGGCTTTTCAGCGAGCCGATATTCAGGCGCACGTCCTGCGCGGCACGGCCGTTGACGGCGCGGCTATCCACCCGCAGGGCGCCCGCCAGCAGCTTGAGCTTGGCGATGGGCGGCTGCTTGCCGGCGGCGCCACGGGCATCGAACACCTGCAGGTCGCCCAGGCTGGACAGCGTCATCAGGCCGCTGCCTGCCAGCTGCAGGGCCACCTTGCCTCGGGCTCCGGCGGATACCACATCGCCAGCGGCAATGGCCCGCCCTGCGACGAGATCGGTGGAGCCGCCGCTGTTCTGCACGGTGGTGGGGCCCATCACCTGGACGGCGATGAAATCGGCCTTGGCTGCCCAGGCGCCTGCGGAACCCAGGCAAAGACCAACAGCAAGCAGTGCGCGTGGTGACATGGTGGGAGCCCTTTTTTGGTTTGGTTGCTGGCGCGATGATCGGCCAGCAGACCGCAAATAGTCCATCCCGACCACCTGTGCAGTGGCGGGGCGAATCGCTAGCATCAGCGCCACTCACCCGCTGCACACCATAACAACGCCCCACGTGCCGCCCAAACCTGCATTCCGCCCCGTTGCTGCTGCCTGCGGCGCACTGCTGTTCGCACGAGATCAGTCATGACCGGCATTGTGGTGGTGGACGACGCTCGCGACTGGCCGCTGTCGATTCCCGGCGTGGATGTGATCACCGCCTGGAACTACCTCACCCAAGAGTTGTTCACCCGCCTGCGCGGCGTGAAGGTCTACAACCTCTGCCGCAGTTTCAGCTACCAGAGCACCGGCTATTACGTGAGCCTTTTGGCACACGCGCGCGGCCACAAGCCGCTCCCCGACATCGCCACCGTGCAGGACCTGAAACTCGCCGAAAGCCCCAGCGTGCTCAACGACGAGCTGGATGAGCTGATCGAAAAATCGCTCGCGCGGCTGGGCAGCAACGAGTATGTGCTGAACATCTACTTCGGCCAGAGCGCGACCAAGCGCCACGAGCGACTGGCGCGGGCCTTGTTCAACTTCTTCCCCGCGCCGCTGTTGCAGGCCAAGTTCGAGTGGCGCGGTGATGCCTGGAAGGTGGATGCACTCAGCGCCGTTGCCTTGGGCGAGGTACCGGCCAGCCACCACGAGTTCATGTATGAAGCGGCCCGCGAGTACTTCGGCCGCCGCCGCGCACCCACCAAGCGCCGCGACTCGGCACGCTACGACCTCGCCATTCTCGTCAACGATGAAGAGAGCGAGCCGCCGAGCAATGCCAAAGCGCTCAAGGCCTTCGAGAAGGCCGCCGAGGACCTCGGCTTCTCGGTGGATTTTCTCGACAAGTCCGACTACGGCCATGTGGCGGAATACGACGCGCTGTTCATCCGCGAGACCACGGCGGTCAATCACCACACCTATCGCTTCGCGCGGCGCGCCGACCGCGAGGGCCTGGTGGTGGTGGATGACCCCGAGAGCATCCTGCGCTGTGCCAACAAGGTGTATCTGGCGCAGCTGATGGAACGCCACCGCATTCCGCAGCCCAAGACCATGCTGATCCACCGCGGCAATGTCAGCCACATCGCGCGGGGCTTGGGCTTTCCCTGTGTGCTGAAACAGCCAGACAGCCAGTTCTCGAAAGGGGTCATCAAGGTGGCCACCGAGGCCGAGCTGAAGCGCGAGTGTCGCGAGCTGTTGGAGCGCAGCGACCTCATCGTCGCGCAGAGCTTCGAGCCCACCGAATACGACTGGCGCGTGGGCGTGCTCGACGGCATCCCGCTCTACGCCTGCCGCTACTACATGGCCGCCGATCACTGGCAGGTGGTCAAGCGCGATGCCGCCGGCAAGAAGCACGAGGGCAATCACGAAACGCTGGCCATTGAAGAGGTGCCCCCACAGGTGATCAAGGTGGCAGTGGATGCCGCCCGCGCCATCGGCAGCGGCCTGTACGGGGTAGACCTCAAGCAGTTCGGCAAGGTGGTGAAGGTCATCGAGGTCAACGACAACCCCAATCTCGATGTTGGTGTGGAAGATCTGGTGCTGAAGCAGGTGCTGTATCAAAAAGTGATGCAGTACTTCATCCAGCGGCTGGAAGCCCAGACCCGCCAGCGCCCATGAGACTTCCGCCACCGCGCAAAACCCGTCTCCGTGCCGCGCGGGCCAGCGATGTGAATGCCCTGTTGGCGCTGGAGTCCCTCTTCCCCAGTGACCGCCTCACCCGCGCTGCCCTGCTGCGGTTTCTGCGCGTGCCTTCGGCTCGCCTGTGGGTGGCCGAGCAGTCGGGGCTGCTGGTCGGCAGCCTGGTGCTGTTGCTGCGCAGCGGGGCCGACTACGGCCGCATCTACTCCGTGGTGGTGGCACCCATCGCCCGCGGGCAAGGGCTGGGCACGCGCCTGGTGGCCACCGCCGAGCGCCACACCCGGGCCGCAGGCCGCTCGCGCCTGCGGCTCGAAGTGCGTGTCGACAACCAGCCAGCGCGCTCCCTGTACGAGCAGCGCGGCTATGCCGAAGTGGCCCATCTCGACGACTACTACGAAGATGGTGCCGCTGGCTTGCGGCTTGAAAAAGTGCTCCGGCGGCACTGAACCGGAACAGCCCGCGTCATCTTGCTGTCTCATGCCGCTCATTACCCTTCGCGTCTTCCCTCGTACCCGTTCTTCGCCATGAGCACCAAGTCGCCGCAGCCGTATCTCAACCGCGAAATCTCGCTGCTGCAATTCAACCGCCGGGTGCTGGCACAGGCGCTCGATGAAACCGTGCCGCTGCTGGAACGCCTGCGCTTCCTGTGCATTGCCTCTTCCAATCTCGATGAGTTCTTCGAGATTCGCGTCGCGGGCATCAAGCAAATGATGAAAGCCGGCAGCCAGCAGCGCACGCCGGATGGCCTCAACCCCGGTCAGTTGTTCGCGGCCATCAGCCACGAAGCGCACACGCTGGTGGAAGAGCAGTACACCGCCTTCAACGAGGTGGTGATGCCCAAGCTGGAGGCCGCCGGCATCCGCTTTCTGCGCCGCACGGCCTGGACGCCACAGGTGGATGCCTGGCTGAAGCACTACTTCATCACCGAGCTGCTGCCGGTGCTCTCGCCGATTGGGCTCGACCCCGCGCACCCGTTTCCGCGCCTGCTCAACAAATCGCTCAACTTCATCATTGCGCTCAACGGCAAGGATGCCTTCGGCCGCGAGGCCCGGCTGGCCGTGGTGCAGGCGCCGCGCGCGCTGCCCCGCCTGATTCGCATCCCCAAGAGCGTGAGCGATGGCGCGGATGATTTCGTGTTTCTCTCCAGCGTCATCCACGCCTATGTGGATGAGCTGTTTCCGGGCATGGCGGCTTCCGGCTGCTACCAGTTTCGAGTCACTCGCAATTCCGACTTGCTGGTGGACGAGCAGGAAGCCGAAGACCTGCTCGAAGAGCTGGAAGACTCGCTCGAACAGCGCCAGTGGGGCGATACCGTGCGGCTGGAGATTGCCCACAACTGCCCCATGGAGATGCAGCAGTTCCTGATGGAAGTGCTGCAACTCAGTGAAGTCGATATCTACCGCTGCAATGGGCCTGTGAATCTCATGCGCCTGATGCCGGTGCCGGAGATGATCGAGCGCCCCGACCTCAAGTACGCGCCCTTCACCCAGAAGCTGCCGGCCTGGAGCACGGGTGATCTGTTCGCCGCCATCCGCGAGCAGGACCGCCTGCTGCATCACCCGTACGACTCCTTCACTCCCGTGGTGGAACTCTTGCGCCAGGCCGCGAAAGACCCGGCCGTGCTCGCCATCAAGCAGACGCTCTACCGCACGGGCGCGAAATCACCCGTGGTGGATGCTCTCGTGCAGGCCGCGCGCAACGGCAAGGAGGTGACGGTGGTGGTGGAGCTGCGCGCGCGCTTTGATGAAGCCGACAACATTGATCTGGCCGAGCGCCTGCAAGAGGTGGGCGCGCATGAGGTGTACGGCGTGGTGGGCTACAAGACCCACGCGAAAATGATGCTGATCGTACGCCGCGAGGCTGAAGGCGCGGGCCAGCTCAAGAACTATGTGCACCTGGGTACCGGCAACTATCACCCGCGCACCAGCCGCATCTATACCGACTACGGCCTGATGACGGCCGACGCCGAGATCTGCCGCGATGTGCACACGGTGTTCCTGCAACTCACCAGCCTCGGCAAGGTGACCAAGCTCAGCCGCCTCATGCAGTCGCCGTTCACCATGGTGAGCGGCATGCACGGCAAGATTGCGCGCGAGATGGAAAGCGCTGCCAAGGGCAAGCTCGCGCGCATCGTGGCCAAGATGAATGGCCTGGTGGAGCCTGAGATGATCAGCCAGCTCTACGCCGCTTCAAACGCCGGCGTGAAGATTGATTTGATCGTGCGCGGCATGTGCAGCGTGCGGCCGGGCGTGAAGGGCTTGTCTGAAAACATCCGTGTGCATTCGGTGATCGGCCGCTTTCTGGAACACCACCGCGTGTTCTATTTCGAGAACAGCGGCGGCGAGTCGGAGGTGTATCTCTCCAGCGCCGACTGGATGGAGCGCAATCTGTTCAAGCGAGTGGAAATTGCCTTCCCGCTGCTCGACAAGAAAATCCGCGCGCAGGTCACCGACCAGCTGATGGGCTACATGAACGATACCGCCCAAAGCTGGAGCCTGAAGGACGACGGCAGCTATGCGCGCATCGCCGGCGGTGGCAAGCCGGTGCAGATCAAGCTGCTGGAGCAGCTCACGGGCGCCGAGGAAGTGCCGACCGGCAAGGCCGCAGCCCGAGCGCTCAAACCGCGGGTGGCAAAGGCGCCGAACCGCAAGAAGAAATAGAAATAGCTGCCGACTTCAGCGGTAGCGCAAACGCCAGCCTGCGGTGAGCAGGTATTCGGCTTCTTGTGCAAGGTCGGCTTCGGTGAGCGGGTGCTTGGCCAGCCAGCCGTCGGGGAAGTTCACCTCCAGCCCCCGGCGCGCCGCCACGAGCGTGAACGGCAGGCGGATGCCCGGCGTGCGCGAGCGATGCAACAGCACGGCCAAGCGCAGCAGCACGGCCAAGCGCTGAATCGGCTCCTGCCATTCGCGGGGCAAATCCTTCAGGGCACTTTCGGTGAACTTGCCGCGATGCAGGCGCACCAGTGCGGCCAGCAGGCGCTGGTCGGTGAGCGAGAAGCCGCGCAAATCGCCATTGGCGAGAATGTATTCCCCGTGCTTGTGGTGGTTGTCGTGGGCAATCACCAAACCAATTTCATGCAGCTGTGCCGCCCAGCCCAGCAGGGTGGCGCTCAAGGTGCGTGGTAGCTGCCAGGCCATGGCCACCTGTGCCAGGCTCTTGAGCGCGGTGCGCTCCACCGCATCGGCATGACGGGCATCGGCACCGTAGCGGCGGGCAGTGGCGGCCACGGCCGCACCGCGCACATCGCGGTTGTCCAGGCGCCCCAGCAGGTCGTACACCAGACCCTCGCGCAGCGCGTACTCGCTGGTGTGCATCTCCTGTATTTGCAGCGCATCAAACACGCCCGCCAGCACCGCCAGACCGCCCACAAAAACAGGGCGACGATCTTCGCGCAGTCCGGGGTAGTCGATGCGTTCGACGCGGCCGGTCTGCACCAGCAGGCTCACGGTTTTCTCCAGCGCCTCGCGGGTCAGGGTGTCTTCGGCCCAGCCCTGACCCATCATCACGCGCCAGGCGCCTCGAATGGTGCCGGAGGCGCCCACGGCCACGTCCCAGCCGGCCTCGCGGTAGCGACGCTCCAGAAACTCCAGCTCCACCCGCGCGGCCAGACGTGCCTGCCGGAACTTCGCTCGGGTGATCTCGCCATCGGCAAAGTATTTCTGCGTGTGCACCACGCAGCCGAGCGCCACCGACTCCATCAGCTTCGGCTCGTCGCGGTTGCCGATGATCAGCTCGGTGGAGCCGCCGCCGATATCCACCACCAGCCGGCGCGGATTGCTGCGGCCCATGCCGTGGGTGACGCCGGAATACACCAGCCGTGCTTCCTCCACGCCCGAGATGATTTCCACCTCGTGCCCCAGCGCGCGCTCGGCGGCTTCGATGAAGCGGTCGCCATCCTTCATGCGGCGCAAGGTGTTGGTGCCCACCACGCGCACGCGTGCTGCCGGCAGGCCGCGCAGGCGCTGGCCAAAACGGGTGAGACAGGCCAGCGCGCGGCCTTGTGCCTCGGCACTCAGATGGCGCTCGGCGTCGAGCCCTGCGGCCAGCCGCACGGCATCGCGCAGGCGGTCGATGATCTGCAGCTGGCCGCCGTCTTCGCGCGCCACCAGCATGTGGAAGCTGTTGCTGCCCAGATCAACCGCCGCGACGGTATCGCCCTTCAGGCCCTGGGGAGTCTTTGAGGTTTTGCGGGTCTTGCGGCCGGCTGTGCCGGTCTTTTTGGGGGGCGTGGCCATGGGCTAGAACAGCGTGGTGACAACCTGCACCAACAAGGCCAGCGCCAGCCCCAGCTGCGTGAGGTAGGTGAGCGCAGCGCCCAGACGGCGGGAGGGCGACACCGTGGCGGTGGAGAGTCCCCAGGCAAACAACAGACGGGCGAACAGAAAGCCGGCCACCAGCAGCATCAGCGACAGGCCCGCACCCAGATACATCTCGTAGCAAAGGCTCATCAGCAAGAAGATGGGCACCTGCTCCATGGTGTTGGCATGGGCGCGAATGGCACGCGCCAGTTCGGCAATGCCGCCATCGCCGAGTGCCACCTGGTGCCGCAGGCGCAGCTGCGAAACACGCATGGCGAGAAACAGCAGCAGGAGTCCACAGACGGCGGCCGCAAAGCCAGTGACGGGAATGTGCATGGGGCGGGCGCGCGGCCAAGGTGGTTTTCGCCACTATAACTTCTGCTGCCCTGCGCCCGCGCGGTGAATCAGGCCATCGACAGTGCCTACTTGGGGCAGAGCTGCTGCTGCTCCCATTCGGCGGCGCGGCTCAGCATCTCGAAACCGCGTGCGCCCTGCTGAAAGTTGCGCTTCTCTTCAGCACTCATCTGCGCAATGGCCTGGCGCGTGGCGGGGTCTGTGATCTTCGCGACCAGCTCGGCATCGCTGGGGTCGGGCGCCCAACAGCCGTAGTAGGCCAGACCGCAGGCGGCCATACACAGCGCGCTTGGCGTGGCGGCATAGCCATTGCAGCTGCAATCGCAGCCTGAACCCATCAGCGCGGCATCGCGCTCGGCTCTGCTTAGACACTGGCTGCGCGATGGCGGCGGTGGGAGCTTCTGTTTGCCGATGCCATACCGGGAGTCGCCTGCTGCGCTGTCTGCCGTCGCGATGGTGTCTGGTGCATCGGGGATGGGGGGAATAACGCTGCTGCTGTCGGTGCTCGTATCGCTGCCAGCGGCTCCGCGCAGTATCTCGCGCGCTGCGGTGTTCATGGCCTCGGCCTGCTGATCTGTACTCAGCGTCGTATCGCCACGGGCTGCTGCCTCGGCGGCACGGCGCCCCAGCGCCTCAAGGGCCTCCTCAGGCAGGCTCACCCGGCCTGAGGGCGTATCGATGATCGTGGCGCTGCGCACGGTCTCGAACGGCGTGCCCCCAGGCAGGATGCCGCGCGGCAGCAGGGCGTTGCTCACGGCACCCATCACCATCGCCAGCACCACGGCGCAGACGATGGTGACCGCGGTGTAGGCCAGCGATTTCTCCGGCGGGCTTCCCATGAGGACCGGCAGACCCAGATACACGAGGTAGATCGAGTACAGCCCGGCAATCACGCCAAGCACCGCAAGCGACGGCAGCAGCGCGAAGAGTCCACCGAGCAGCGAGGCGGTTGCGCCATACACCGCGAGCTTCAGCGCCTTCAGCGCATTCGGCGTGCCGCCGAACTTGGGCGCAAGGAAATGGATGATGAGCGAGAGCAGATACACGCTCAGCAGCGAGAGCAGATACGAGACCAGCATCTGCGACAACCCTGCGAGCAGCGGTACCCGATAGGTCACGCCGAATACGCTGGTGCCCACCACCGAAAAGCCGATGAAGGCAGCAATGGCGGGTATCGCCGCAAGCCACATCAGGTAGCGGGTGTAGAGCTGTGCCGGGCTGCTGGCTTCTTGCGCAATGAGCGGCCAGGTGTCTTTGGGCGAGAGCAAAATGGCCTTGCTGCGTTCGATGAGGTTCATGGAGTCACTCCGGTCAGGGCGTTCAACGGGCGGGGC
>CAMTXV010000043.1:0-3733 GCA_947085665.1 uncultured Sinobacteraceae bacterium
CACTCTTGTCGCCACGCTTCTGGGCGCGGGCGCGCAACTGCTTGAGGTCGCGCGGCAACAGGTAGCCAAACGTGTTTTGCACCAGGTACTCCACGCGCTCGCGCACCCGGTTGTGGCTCTCTCCGGCCTTGAGCATGCGCACGCACTCAATCACCGGGATGGCCTGCGCGCCGAAGCAGTTCTGGGTGTCGATCACCCGCATGGCGAAGGGCGTTTTGATGCCGGCCGCCAGACGCGGTGCCTTGTATTCGTTGAGGATGGTGAGCGCAGCCTGCTTCACGTTCTCGTACATCGGCGAGCGCGAACTGGCGATGGTGAACACGAACACCAGGTCGTAATCGATCACCAGCTTTTCCAGAAACAGCTTCTTGGTCTGCTCCACGGAGTAGGCCGTGGTTTCGGCACGGGCGGCTTCGGCCACATGCTGGGCGTAGAACTCCAGCGTGGTGGCGGTATCGCGCTGGTCGATCATCTGCTTGCCATCGAGGTGCAAGGTGATCGGCAGGATCACGATGTTGTTCTCTTCGATGAACGCCTTGGGCAGATCGCAGGCCGAATCGACCACGATTCCAATTCTCATGTCTCCCCCTCTAGTTATTTACTAACAAATCATAACGAGGCGATCCGGGAGGGGATAGCCGTTGGGCTGACTTAGGGCGATTTGACCTAGTCGCGCCGTTGAGTCAGCCCAGCTTGCGGCAGAGATCCTTGAGCATGCCGGCCGTCGCACCCCAGATGCGATGGCCTTCGTGATTGATCTCGTAGAAAGGCACGTTGAGGCCCTGCTGGCTGAGCACGCGGGATTCGTAGCGGCTGCTGTCGAGCACGATGCTCAGCGGCACCTCGAACACCTCCGCCACTTCGCGGGCATCGGTGTGAAAGTGCTCGGGCGGCTCCACCAGCGCCACCACGGGGGTCACCCGGTAGCGCGTGGTGGTGGGGTAGTCATCGAGATACCCAATGATTTCCGCTTGCAGGGGCTGCAAGCCCACTTCTTCCTGCGCCTCGCGCAGGGCGCAGGCGGTCAGCGTGGCGTCTTCAGGGTCGCGGCGTCCGCCAGGGAAACTCACCTGCCCGCGATGGTTGCGCAGCGTGTCGGCGCGCACCGTGAGCAGCACGGTCAGGCCCTGAGGCCGGCGCATGATCGGCACCAGCACTGCCGCCTCGCGCAGATTGCTGAACACCGTCTTCAGTGCCTTCTGCACCAGCCAGGGCCATTCGAGATCCACCAGCGGCCGCTCCTGCTCACTGCTGCCCGCCAGCGCCTGACGCAGGCGTGCTTCCAGCAGGGCACTCACGCGAGTCCGCGCGCGAGATCGGCGGCGATGTCGCTGAAGTCTTCCAGTCCCACCGCCACGCGCACCAGGCCCTCGGTGATGCCCGCCGCCGCCCGCGCTTCAGCCGTGATGCGGCCATGGGTGGTGGTGGCGGGGTGAGTGATGGTGGTGCGGGTATCGCCGAGGTTGGCGGTGATGGAACACAGCTGGGTGGCATCAATCAGCTTCCAGGCCGCCTCGCGGCCGCCGGCCACCTCAAAGCTCACCACGCCGCCGAAGCCGCTTTGCTGCGTCTTGGCCAGTGCGTGGCCGGGGTGGCTGGGCAGCCCGGCATAGAACACACGCTGCACCTTGGGCTGGGTGAGCAACCACTCGGCCAGCCGCTGCGCCGACTCATTGTGGGCACGCATGCGCACGCCCAGCGTTTCCAGCCCCTTGAGAAACACCCAGGCATTGAAGGGGCTCATGCAAGGCCCGGCGCTGCGCATGAAGGTGAAAATATCTTTGCCGACGCGCTGGGCATCACCCACCACCGCACCGCCCACGCAGCGGCCCTGGCCGTCGAGATATTTGGTGGCGGAGTGAATGATGAAATCGGCCCCCAGCTTCAGGGGCTGTTGCAGCACCGGAGTAAGAAAGCAGTTATCCACCGCAAGCCAGGCGCCGTGCGCATGGGCGATGTCGGCCAGCGCGCGGATGTCGGCCACTTCCGCCAGGGGATTGCTGGGTGTCTCGACGAACAGCAGCTTGGTCTCGGGCTTCAGCGCCGTACGCCAGGCAGCAAGATCAGTGAGGTCGACATAGCTCACCGCCAGGCCAAAGCGGCTGAGGATGTTGTTGAAGAGATTGATGGTGGAACCAAACACGCTCTTCGAGACCAGCACATGGTCGCCCGCTTTCAACACGCCCATGCACAGGGTGAGGATGGCAGCCATGCCGCTGGCGGTGGCCACGCAGCTCTCGCCGCCTTCCATCGCCGCTAGCCTTTTCTCGAAGGCCTGCACAGTGGGATTGGTGAAACGGGAGTAGACGTTGCCCGGCTCCTCACCCGAAAACACCCTGGCGGCATGGGCTGCCGAGCGGTGCACGAAGGACGAAGTGGGGTGAATCGCCGCCGAATGCTCGCCGTCGTGGCGCTCCGGCTCAAAGGCGCGGATGCCGAGCGTGGAGGCACCCCATTGAGGGTCGAAGGTGCTCATCGCGGCAACTTAGGCGGCGTGCAGGTCGAGCGGCGTGGAAGACGCACGGGTACGCTCCTCCTTGGCGGCATCGTTGCGGAACAGCTCCAGCTGGTTCAAGTACTTCGCGTCCACGTCCTGCGTCACGTATTCGCCCGTGAACACCGAGCAGTCGAACTGTTCGATGTTGGCGTGCTTGTGCTTCACCGCATCGATGAGGTCTTCGAGATCCTGGAACACCAGGCGATCAGCCCCCAGCAGCGTGCAGAGTTCATCCTCGCTGCGGCCGTGGGCCACCAGCTCGTGCACGCTGGGCATGTCGATGCCGTAGACGTTGGGGAAACGCACCGGCGGTGCGGCGCTGGCGAAGTAGACGTTCTTCGCACCGCAGTCGCGCGCCATCTGGATGATTTCCTGGCTGGTGGTGCCGCGCACGATGGAGTCATCCACCAGCAGCACGTTCTTGCCGCGGAACTCGACATCCACCGGGTTCAGTTTCTGGCGCACGCTTTTCTTGCGCTGTGCCTGGCCGGGCATGATGAAGGTGCGGCCGATGTAGCGGTTCTTGATGTAGCCCTCGCGGTAGGGCACGCCCAGAACCTGGGCCAGTTCCGAGGCCGGCACGCGCGAGGTGTCGGGGATGGGAATCACCACGTCAATCTGATGATCCGGCCATTCGCGCTGGATCTTCTCGGCCAGCTTCACACCCATGCGCAGGCGCGCCTTGTGTACCGAGATGTTGTTCATCATCGAATCGGGGCGCGCCATGTAGACGTACTCGAAGATGCAGGGCGAGTACTGCGGATTGGCGGCGCACTGGCGGCGGTGCAGCTTGCCGTCCAATGTGAGCAGCACGGCCTCGCCCGGTTCGATGTCACCCAGCACCTCGAAGCCCAGTGCATCGAGTGCGACCGATTCGGAGGCGATGAGGTAGTCCGGCCCGTTGATGCCGTTGCGGCGGCCCACCACGGCGGGGCGGATGCCATTGGGATCGCGGAAACCCACCACGCCGTAGCCGGTGATCATCGCCACGCAGGCATAGGCGCCGCGGATGCGGCGATGCACGCAGGCCACGGTCTCGAAGATGTCTTCGGGCGTGAGCCGCAGCTTGCCGATCTGCGAGAGCTCATGCGCGAATACGTTCAGCAGCACTTCGCTGTCGGACTCGGTGTTGAGGTGGCGGCGGTCTTCCTCGAACAGGGCCTGCTTGAGGTCTTCGGTATTGGTGAGGTTGCCGTTGTGCGCCAGCGACACGCCGAAGGGCATGTTGGTGTAGAA
>CAMTXV010000044.1:0-5524 GCA_947085665.1 uncultured Sinobacteraceae bacterium
ACGCACTCGCCATACCGCCTATCATTCGGCGTATATCCCAAAAGGACATGGCAATGGAGCAAGGTGCAGTTTTTCTCAGCAATCGCAGTCAGGCCGTTCGCTTGCCCAAGGCAGCGGCCTTGCCGGCAGATGTGAAGCGCGTGGATGTGATGACCATTGGTCGCACGCGCATCATTGCGCCCGCTGGCGAGGCTTGGGACAGTTGGTTTGATGGCACGGGCGTCAGTCCGGACTTCATGGCCGTGCGCGAGCAGCCCGAAGACCAAGAGCGCGAGGCGCTCTGATGCTGCGTTACCTGCTGGACACCAACTTCTGCATCGCCACCATTCGCGACAAGCCAGCAGCAGTTCGTGAGGCTTTCAACCAGCATCACGCGCAGATGTGCATCAGCACCGTCACGGTGATGGAGCTGCTGTTTGGTGTGGAGCTGTCGTTGCAGCCGCAACGCAACCTGGCGGCGGTAGAGGGCTTCATCGCCCGGCTCGATGTGCTCGACTACGACACGGCGGCTGCAGCACACACCGCACAGATTCGCGCCGAGCTGCGCAAGGCAGGCAAGCAGATCGGCCCCTATGACCAGATGATTGCCGGCCATGCAAGGTCGCGCGGGCTGGTGGTGGTGACCAACAACACCAAGGAGTTTCGGCGCGTGGCCGGGCTTCGCATTGAAGACTGGACGAAATGAATCCCTCAGCGAAGCGCCAAGTCCTCAATCACCCTGCCGATCACCGAGCCCCGCACTCGTGCAGGCGGCCTTCGCATACAGAATCAGTCTCGGCGCTTCGGCTTCCGCCCGACCAGCAACTCCTTGCGGTGGCTGGGAGACTGCTCCTTCTGCGCCGCGTATCGCTAATCGCCAAGCCGGCAGCTGCCGCAGCTTGAGCAGGCTCCGCTCAGCTGGTACTGCGCCCACAGCGGGTGCCATCTGGCATCATCCCGCGCTTCGCACTGCACCCGCCGCACCGCCATGAAAACTCTCATCCTCAGCGCCGGCCAAGGCCGTCGCCTGCTGCCGCTTACGGCCAACCGGCCGAAATGTCTCATCGAGCTGCACGGCCGCACGCTGCTGGAGTGGCAGCTGCGTAGCCTTGCCGCCGCCGGGGTGCGCGAGGTCACGGTGCTGGTGGGTTATGGCGCTGATCAGGTGGAGGCCGAAATTGCCGCCAAGGCACCTGCCAGCATGAGCGTGCGCACCATCTACAACCCGTTTTACGAAGTGGCCGACAACCTCGGTAGCTGCTGGGTGGCGCGCGAGGTGCTGCAGGGCGATTGCATGATTCTGAATGGCGACACGCTCATCGAGCCGGACATCGTGCGCCGCCTGCTGGCAGCCGAGGTGCAGCCCATCACCGTGACCATCGACCGCAAGGGCGACTACGACACCGACGACATGAAGGTGCGCACCGAGGACGGCCTGCTGCGCGCCATTGGCAAAACGCTGCCGCTGGCGGAAGTGGATGGCGAGTCGATTGGTTTCCTGCGCTTCACGCCCGAGGGGGCGGCGCTGTTCGTGGCCGAGGTGGAGCGCATCATGCGCACGCCAGAGGGCCTGAAGCTCTGGTATCTCTCGGTGATCGACCGCATTGCCAAGGCCACGGGCCGCGTGGGCACCGTCAGCATCGAAGGCCTGGGCTGGGGCGAGATGGATTTTCTGGCCGATGTGGAGAGCAATACCCAGCTGGTGGCAGGCTGGGTTTGAGGGCTTTGCAAGCCGCTGCGCTCAGGGCTCGGGCGTGGCGAATTCGGTGGGCAGGGTGAACTCACCGGCAGACTGGAAGCGCATGCCGCCGAAGCCTGAGCCCGCCAGGCGGCCGCTGATTTCGTAGCGGAGCTTGCCGCGCGTCTCGGCGCTGATCACGCCCAGGGCCTGCCGCGCCATGCGGAAGGCGGAAAGGCTCACGGGTACTTCGATGATCGCCTCGCCAAAACGCGGCACGCTGCCCGTGGCATTGCTCACGCCAGTGGCAAAGCGCTTGCCCTGCACGTCCATCTCAAGGGACACCCCGTTGTAGTCCAGCGGCAGCTCGTTGGGGTTTTGAATGCGCAGCTTCACCAGCATGCGCAGCTCCAGCGATTCACCCTTCAGCGGCTCAACGCCCACCACAATGGCTTCAATGGCCTGCCGCGGCTGCAAGCTGGCGCAGCCGCCGAGTGCCAGTGCAGCAACTACAAAGAGTGCGAGTGCGCTGCGGCGGGCGATGGGCATGGGGTTCTCCGTGGTCACTGCGGTACGTCTTGCGACAGTAGCCGCTCTGCCAGCTCTAGGTCGGCCATCTTGTCCACATCAATGGCGGCTCGGCCAAAGGGCAGCTCCACCACCTGTGCGCTGAGCCCGCCGGCCAGCACGCCCAGTCGGGTCAGCGCCGCGCCCAGTGGCAGCCATCCAAACCGGTAGCGCAGCGCAAAGCCGAAGCCCAGCAGCCCCAGCATCTTCACCGGCTGTTTGCGTAGGGCTTCAACCCGCACCCACAGCGCTGCAAACGCCGCCGCGCGCGGGGTCGCAAAGTAGAAAAGATTGCAGCCCGAAAAATGGCCGTCGGCAAAGCGCAGAAAGGTGCGCTGGGTATCGGGCGCTGCGGCCATCACCACCGCGCTGCGTGCGAGGGCGAGGGTGGCATCGGCGCCTGCAGGCTGCTGCTGCAGAAAGTGGCTCACCCACTCGGCTTGCAGCAGTGCATGGTCGGCGGTGGTGACGAGCAGCGGCGTGCCGTAGTGGGCGAGTGCAGCACTCACGCTGCGGCTGGGGCTGCCTTGGGCAGCAAAGAGTTCCAGCGGCTTACCGCCGCAGGCTGCATCCAGACCCGGCAGGGCGCGTACCAGTTCGGGCGCTTCAATGCAGACGATGAGGCGGCTCACTTCGGGCGTGGCGGCGAGTGCGGCAATCACCCGCAGCAGCATGGGCACGCCGCCCACGGGGATGAGCGCCTTGTGCACCACGCCGGTGGCCACTGCCATGGGGTCATCAGGCCCTCGCGAGCCGGCGAGGATGAGCGCGTTCACGCCGCTCACGACAGCGACTTCTCGTAGAGGCGGTAGGTCTTGTAGGCCACCGCGCCAAAGCGGTCGCAGAGGTGACGCATGGGCAGGTTGTCTTCCAGCACCCAGCTCAGCTCCACCTTTTCGTAACCCTGCTTCAGCGCCTCGCGGCGCATGGCGTCGATGATGAGAAAGGGCATGGCGGCACCCGCAAAGCTGGTAGCAAACTTGCGCTTCACACCCATCAGCGGCACACGGCAGGTTTTCACGCCCTGCACCTTCAGGCGGTACAGCAGCTTGGCCCAGCCTAGCGGTAGCAGCTTGCCATCGAGCCCGGCGAGCGCTTCATTGATGTTGGGCAGGCACACGCCGAAGCCAGCGGGCTCGCCGTCGATATCCACCAGCCACACCAGCTTGGGGTCGAGGATGGGGCGGAGCGCCTTGGCGAGATGATCGGTGTCTTCCGGCGTGAGCGGGGCAAAACGCCAGTTGTCCATCCAGGCGTTGTTGAAGATGTCGGTGATGTCGTCGATGTCTTTGCGGTACTGCTTGAAGCTCAGCGTGCGCAGCGTCATGCCCTGAGGCAGCTTGCGCTTGAGCAGCAGCTGCGCAGGCTTGGGCAGTGGCTCGGCCACGTCGCTGAGGTAGGCGTAAATGTCTTTCGCCTTGGTGTAGCCGGCACCTTCCACGCGGGCGCTCACATAGGGCTGGTCGTGGCCCATGAGCAGCATGGGCGGGGTGTCGAAGCCTTCCACCAGCAGGCCGGCCTCCTCGTTGATGCCGAGGTTGAAGGGGCCAATCACCTGCGTCATGCCGCGCTCGCGTAGCCAGTCTTCGGCTTGTGCGAACAGCGCCTTGAACACGGCGGGGTCGTCTTCTCCGGCAATCAGGCCGAAGTAGCCAGTCATGTCGCCACGCGCCACATTGCTGGCCTCAATCTGCGCGCTGATGCGGCCCACATCGCGGCCATCACGCACGGCGAGCCAGAACTGCACCTCGGTGTGCGAGAACAGCGGGTTGTGCTTGGGCGAGAAGGACTCGGCGCGCTCCATGTCGAGCGGTGTCACCCAGTTTGGATCGTGGCGGCTGAAGAGCGTCGGCACGCGAATGAAGCGCTGCATCTGCGCCTTGCCCTGCACGGGGATGATTTGCAGCGTTCCACTCATTGCGGTTGATCCAGTCGAAGAAGAAAAGCGATACCCAGCAGGCCAAAGCCCAGCGGTGCGGCCCAGGCCGCGGCCAGCGGCGCCATGAGGCCCGCCTCGCCCAGTGCCGAGCAGAGCCCGTGCACCAGCAGAAACAGCAGGCCGCTGCCCAGCGAGAGGAGCATGGGCGAGCCCTTGGCACCGCGCGTGAGGGCCACGGCAACCGGCGTGGCCAGCAGCAGCATCACCAGCG
The DNA here is from genome assembly GCA_947085665.1 of uncultured Sinobacteraceae bacterium. GTDB lineage: Bacteria > Pseudomonadota > Gammaproteobacteria > Nevskiales > Nevskiaceae > Stagnimonas. Next base: position 4,375 of record CAMTXV010000044.1, read on the forward strand.
CCATGGCGGGGTCTGCCCAGGTTTTCTGTACGCGCGTGCGGTAGAAGGCGGCTGTCTTGCCGCCGGTGTTGGCCCCTGCCAGCACGGCTGCCGCGAGCCCGCCAGAAACATAGGGCTCAGCCGCGACGAGACGCTGCACATCGCTGGGGCGCAATGCGGTCTGCCAGGCTTGCTCGGGCACCACGGGCCCGGTGCTGGCGGTGGCGAACTCGGTGGTGCGGGCTGCGTGCAGTGTCCAGCGGCGGTCGGTGTAGGTGGCGCGCGCGGCCACCGTGCGGCTCAGCAGATGACCCTGCGCATCGCGGCGGAAGATGCGCACGCCTTCCAGCGCGCGGCCATCGGGATGCGCGCTGAGAATGCCAATCACCACGCCATCACTTTTGAACCACAGCAGCTCGGCTTCCTCATCGCTGTCTTTCGCGGGTGGGAGTGCAGCCCACCAGGCAGTGAGCGCGCGCTGCGTTTTGGGTACCACCACCTCGGCCAGCAACCACTGGCTGGCGGCCACGAGCAGCACCGTGGGCAGCAACACCAGCACCACGCGGCGAAACGGCACGCCGGCGGCCCGCAGGGCGACGACCTCGTGCTGCTTCGCCAGTGTGCTGAAGGCGAATACCGCGCCGATGAGTGCGGCCAGCGGCAGCGCTTGCAGCAGCAGGGTGGGCGCACGCAGGGCGATGTAGTGACCCACACCGCTGATGCCCTGTCCCCGCGCCATGATCTCGGTGGTGGCATCGAGCAGGTCGAGAATCTGCAAGAGCCCGCCAAGTGCCACCAGCACCGCCAGCACGCGTAGCGCCAGCAGTTGGCGCAGATAGCTCGGCAGCGGCCCGGCCAGCCCCAGGCTCATGCGCGGCCTCCGCGCGCCAACAGGCCTTGCAGATGATCCAGCCCGCGCGACACCGGGTTATCGCCGGGCCGCGATAGGCTGCGGCTGAACAGCCAGAGCGTGAGCGCTGCAAATGCCACGGTAGGCCCCCACACGCCGAACAGGGCCGGCACCTTGCCGGATTCCGCCAGGCTCTCGCCCAGCTGCAGGGTGTGGTGAAACAACAACATTTATTTTTGGTAGCTTTGAATCTTTGCGTTTACTTCTTCCGAGAGTTTTTGCAGCAGGTCAACTATCTGCGGATACACTTCCATGCCCGCG
>CAMTXV010000045.1:0-3347 GCA_947085665.1 uncultured Sinobacteraceae bacterium
GCCGGCAAAGGTGCCCTCCACTTCGCCCTTCAGTTCATCGGCGGCGATCTGCTCGATCTTTCCCGTGACATCACCCAGCGCCACACCGGGCAGCAAGTCGAACGAGAGCGTCACGGAAGGCAGCTGCTGGTAGTGCGTGACCGACAGCGGCCCCACGCTAGGTCGGATGGCCGCCACGGCTTCGATGGGCACCAGCGCTCCGGTGGCGGAAGGTACGAACAGCAGCTTGAGCGCGTTGATATCCAGCTGGAACTCCGGCGCCATTTGCAGCAACACGTCGTACTGCGCGGTGTTGCTGTAGATGGTGCTGATGCGCGCCGCGCCATAGGCGGCGTAGAGCGTGTTCTGGATGTCGGCCACGGAAACGCCCAGGGCGGCGGCGCGGTCGCGGTTGATGTCGAGATCGATCTGCGGATTGGCCAGCTGCAGGTCGCTACTGGCATCGCGCAGGCCCGGCACCTCGCGCATGCGGGTGAGCATGCGCTCGCTGACGGCGGCGAGACTGTTGAGATCATCTGCCTGCAGCACGTACTGGTAGTTGGAATTCGACGGCCCTCCACCAATGCGAATCGCCGGCGGATTGTTGAAGAACACCTGGAGCTGCGGCACCGCCGCCGTGGCCTTGCGCAGTTCGGCAATCACTTCATCGGCCGAGGCCTCGCGCTCGCTCGTGGGCTTCAGGCGAATGGTCATGCGACCCCCTGTGGGGTTCGACACCCCACCGCCACCGCTGCCGGACGCCGAGAACACACCCGCCACATTCGGGTTCTTCTGCACCAGCTCGGCGGCCTTGCTTTGCAGCACCTGCAGTTCCTCGAAGGTGACGCCATCGGGTGCGCGGGTGTTGGCAAAAATCACGCCGGTGTCCTGGCTCGGGATGAATCCCGTGGGCACCACGCGGAACATGTAAGCAGTACCGATGAGAATGCCGACCGAGGCCAGCAGCATCAGCGTGTTGTGGCCCAGCGCCCAGCGCAGCGAGCGCTCGTAGCCATCGCGCAGGCGGTCGAACTGCCGCTCCAGAAACATGTAGACGCGGCCGTGTTCCTCATGGCCATCCTTGAGCCAGCGTGCGCAGAGCATGGGCGTGAGCGTGAGGGCCACCACTGCCGAGAGAATGATGGCGACCGAGACGGTGACCGCGAACTCGAAGAACAGGCGCCCGATGAGCCCGCCCATGAACAGGATGGGGATGAACACCGCCACCAGCGAGATGGTCATGGAGATCACCGTAAAGCCGATCTCGCGGCTGCCCTTGCTTGAGGCCTCGCGTGCCGACATGCCCTGCTCCTTGTAGCGGGCGATGTTTTCCAGCACCACGATGGCGTCATCCACCACGAAGCCCACCGACAGCGTGAGTGCCATCAGTGAGAGATTGTCGAGCGAGAATCCCAAGAGCTGCATCGCGCCAAAGGTGCCGAGCAGTGCTGCCGGCAGGGCGAGTGCCGAGATGATGGTGGCGCGCGGGTCGCGCAGGAACACGAAGATCACCGCCACCACCAGTACGATGGAGAGGATGAGCGTGAACTGCACCTCGTGGATGGACTCGCTGATGAACTCGCTGCGGTCGTAGGTGATGTCGATCTTGGTATCGCCCGGGCCGCTGGCCGCCACACTCTCCAGCACCGCGCGCACGTTCTTGGCGATCTCCACGGTATTGCTGCCGGGCTGGCGCGTCACCGCGATGATGATCGCGGGGCGGCCGTTGTAGGTCGCACTCTGCTTGTCGTTCTGAATGCTGTCGACGGCGGTGCCGACATCGCGGAAGCGCACTGGCGCACCGTTCGACTCAGCAATCACGAGGTCGTTGTAGGCCGCCGCATCACGCAGCTGGCCGTCAGCTTCCAGCGTGTAGCTGCGCTGTGCGCCGTAGAGCGTGCCGCCGGGCTGGTAGCTGTTGCCGTTGGCGATGGCGTTGCGCAGCTGGATGAAAGACAAGCCGCGTGCGCTCAGCGCCTGCGGGTTCACATACAGGCGCGCCGCATAGCGCTTGCTGCCATACACGCTCACCTGCGCAACGCCCTCGATGCGCGAGATGGTGTCGGCCACCCGCGTTTCGGCGAAGTCGTTGAGCGTGGTCATCGGCACCGAAGTGGCCGAGAGCGCCATGAACAGAATGGGAGAGTCCGCCGGATTCACCTTGCGCAGCGTGGGCGGGTTGGGCAGAGCGGCGGGCAGCTGTCGCAGCGTCTGCGCGATGGCGTTCTGCACGTCCTGCGAGGCGGAATCAATGTCGCGGTCGAGCGTGAAGCTCAGGGAAATCTGCGTGGAGCCGGTGCCGCTCTGCGAGGTCATCACGTCCAGACCGGGAATCTGCGTAAAGGCGCGCTCCAGTGGCGTGGCCACGGTCGCAGCCATCGTTTCGGGGTCGGCCCCCGGCAGGTTGGCGCTCACATTGATGCTGGGGAAATCAACGTTGGGCAGCTCGGCCACCGGCAGCTTGAAGTAGGCCACCGCGCCAAACAGCACCAGCGCGAGCATCAGGATGGTGGTGGCCACCGGGCGCTGGATGAACAGCTCCGAGAAGCTCAGCGATTGCCCTGGCTGCAGGCCCGTCATGGCGCCGCTGCCTGAGAGGCACTATCGCCCGCTGCAACGGCTTCAACCACTTTGACGACCGCGCCTGGCTTCAAATCGCGCGGCGCGCGGCCAATCAGTTTCTCGCCACCCTTCAGGCCCTCACCAATCACCACTTCCTTGCCGACCTGGCGCACCACGGTCACTGGGTTGAGCACGGCCTTGTTCTCGGCATCCACCACATACACGAAGCTGCCCTCGGCACCCGGCTGCACGGCGAGTTCCGGCACCAGCACGCGGTTGGCTTCGGTGGCGAGCGTGGCCGTGAAGCTCACGAACGTGCCGGGCCAGAGTTTCTCGTCGGCGTTGGCAAACTCGGCCTTGAGCTTCACCGTGCCAGTGGTGGCATCAATGGTGTTATCGACAAACAACAGCTTGCCGCTGGCCAGCGTCTCGCCGCCGGTTTGCGCGCTCACGGCAATCTCCACCGGGCCACGGGCGAGGGCAGCCTGCAAGGGCCCGAGCTGCGACTGCGGCACCGTGAACTCGGCCTGCACCGGCTGTAGCTGGTTGATGGTGACCAGCGCAGTGGTTTCATTCGCCGTCACCAGATTGCCGGCCTTGATCGACAGCGCCCCGGTGCGGCCCGAGATGGGCGCGCGGATGACGGTGCGATCCACATTGACGCGGGCGGCGGCGATGAGCGCCTGCGAAACCTGTACGGCCGCGCGTGCCTGCTCGGCGGCGGCCTTGGCATCGAGCACTTCCTGCTGGGTGACATAGCCCTTGTCGGCCAGCGGCAGCAGGCGCCTTTCCTGCGTTTCCGCAGC
>CAMTXV010000046.1:0-6132 GCA_947085665.1 uncultured Sinobacteraceae bacterium
CATCTGCGGGCACTGGCGCGCAAGGGCGACATCGAGCAGCGCGCCTGCGCCTCGCGCGGCATCCGTCTGCTGGATACCGCCGACCTGCAAGCCGCACGGGAGCTGGCTGAATTGCAGGCCGCCAATGAAGCCAGCCTGCCGCTGGTGGGCCGGGTGGCGGCGGGCAGTCCGATCATGAGCGACGCCAACTGCGAAGACCGCATTCCGGTCGCGGGCGACTTCTTTCGTCCCCGCGCGCACTTTTTGCTGAAGGTGCAGGGCGAATCGATGCGCGATGCGGGCATCCGCAACGGTGACCTCCTGGCCGTACACCAGACCCCCGAGGCCCGCAGCGGCCAGGTGGTGGTGGCCAGGCTGGAAGACGAAATCACGGTCAAGACCCTGCGCCTGAAGGGTGCTATCGCCGAGTTGCTCCCCGCCAACCCCGACTACGCCCCCATCGTGGTGAATCTCTCGCGCGAAGCGCTGGTGATCGAGGGGTTGGCGGTGGGCCTTATCCGTGGCGGCTTCGGCGCGCCGCTGTTCAAGCACTGACTCCCACTCCCCCGTACTGAGACGCCCCATGACCCTCATGAACGCCAGCACCCCCAACCGCCCCGCACTCGCCACGCTGCTCGGCAACCGCGCACAGCCCAGCGTACCGCAGCACGCCGCTGCGCCGGCACGCGCACCGCTGGAGTGCTGGCTGCCCAGCGGTGGCTGGCCCGAGGCTGCACTGAGCGAGGTGCTGCACGCCGAGCCGGGCACCGGCGAACTGGGTCTGGCGCTGCCGCTGGTGGCGCAACTCACCCAGCGCCAGCTGCCGGTGGCCTTCGTCAATCCGCCCCGGGTGCCCTCCGCCGCCGGGCTGCTGCAACGCGGCGTCTCACTCGACCAAGTGCGGGTGGTGCAGCCCCAGGCCAGTGCCGGCGACCAGCACAGCGAGAGTCTCTGGACCACCGAGCAGCTGCTGCGCTCAGGCTATGCCGCCGTGCTGGTGTGGGCCGATACGGCCAGCCCGCAGGCACTGCGCCGGCTGCAACAAACCGCAGCGGAAACCGGCGGCCGGGTGCTGCTGTTCCGCAGCCTCAAGCGGGCTTCGGAGTTCTCGCCCGCTGTGCTGCGCCTGGCGGTGCGGCGCGAAACCTCGCTGGATGGCGGCAGCACCCAGGTGCAGGTGCTGAAGGATCGCGGCCCGCTGCGCAGCCGCGTGCTGCCGCAGCAACAGCCATTTTCAGCGGCCCCGCTGCGCCAAGCGGCGTAAGGCAAGCCACGCATCTCAGCGAGCCACCCACAAAAAAACCCGCCGGTTGGCGGGTTTTTTTGTGCACGCCGTAACGCTTTTAGGGCGCGCTTTTGGGGGCCGTGGCGCTGGCGCCGCCAATGGGCTGCGGCGGCAGGCTGGCGGTGGCGATGCGCTCGGCCAGCACCTGCGCCGGCACATAGCCGTTCACTACATCACCGCTGGGCAGAATCATCATCGGGGTGCCGCGCACGCCGAGCTTGGCGGCGAGTTCGTAGTGCTTCTTGGTCGGGGTTTCGCAGGTCTTGGCGGCAAACTTCTCGCCGTGGATGGCCTTGGTGACGGCGGTCTTTCGGTCGGGCGCGCACCAGGCGGCGTCGAGCTGGCGCTCGGAGTCGCTGCCCAGGCCAGCACGGGGGAAGAACACGTATTTGAAGCCAATGCCGAGCGCCTGGTAGCTGGGCAGCTCGTCGTGCAGCTTGCGGCAGTAGCCGCAGTCCACATCGACAAACACGGTGACCTGGTGCTGGGCCTTGCCGGCCGGCGGGTCGAAGGGAATGTACTGATCGCCCAGGGCGTCGATCATCGCCACGCGCATCTGCTTGCGCGAGCCTTCGGTGAGTTCCTCGCCGGTTTCGAGGTTGATCATGTCGCCCGAAATCAGAAAGCGGCCATCGGCCGTGACGTAGCCAAACAGCGCACCACGCTGCACTTCGAACAGGCCCGGAATGGCCGAGGGGCGCACGGCTTCAAGCGACAGCTCGGGCATGAGTGTGTTGAGCTTGGCCTTGAGTTCTTCAGCCGCCAGCGCAGGGCCGGAAGGTGCTGGCGTGACGGCGGCAGCGGCGGCGGGCTTGGCGGCGGCCTTGGTCTTCTGCTTTTCGCCCTTGTCGGGCATCGGCGGCGCGCAGGAGGCGGTGGTGGCGGCAACAGAGAGAGACAGCAGCAGCAGGCTGCAGGTGCGGAGAAGGTTCATGGAGGTTCGATACGAGCGAGGGAACGAAGCGTCGGCAGTATGACAAATCACCCCCCGCATCGTTCAGCGGCAGCGCTTACCGGCGGGGATGAAACTGGGCATGCAGCGCCTTGAGCCGCGCCTTGGCAACATGGGTGTAGATCTGCGTGGTGGAGAGATCGGCGTGGCCGAGCAGACTTTGCACGGCGCGTAGATCGGCGCCGTTTTCCAGCAGGTGGGTGGCAAAGGCGTGACGCAGGGTGTGCGGCGACAGCGTGCCGCGAATGCCCGCGGCTTCAGCGTGCAGCTTCACGCGGTGCCAGAAATTGTGGCGGCTCATGGCCTCGCCGCGATTGCTCAGAAATACCGCATCGCTGGTGGCGGCGCGCTCGGCCAACCGAGGCCGCGCGGTGTCGAGGTACTGCTGCACGGCCAGCTGTGCCGGCTCGCCCACCGGCACCAGCCGCTCGCGTCCGCCCTTGCCGAGGATCAGCACCACACCACGCGCGAGGTTCAAACGCGGCATGGGCAGGTCCACCAGCTCACTCACGCGCAGGCCCGAGGCGTACATGAGTTCCAGCATGGCGCGGTCGCGCAGGCCCAGCGGCGAATCATCCGGCGTGGTGAGCAGCCGCACCGCATCTTGTGGGGAGAGCGTTTTGGGCAGCGGCCGGCCGAGCCGCGGCGTTTCGAGCAGGCGCGTGGGGTCGTCCTGCCGCAGGTTTTCGCGCACCAGCCAGCGGTAGAAGCGCCTTGCGGCCGTGATGTGCCGCGCCTGCGAGCGGGCGGCGAAACCCGCTTTGGGGCTCTGACCCGGCAGCGCGCCGCGCTGGCGGTCGGCCAGATAGGCGCGCACATCGGCATCGTCGGCAAGGAGCAGGCTCTTGTTCTGCACCTCCAGCCAGCGCCCGAACAGGGTGAGGTCCGAGACGTAGGCGCTGCGGGTGAGGTCGCCCAGGCCGTTTTCGAGCAGCAGCATGTCGTCGAAGCGCATCAGCAGGGCCAGAGTGGGCGCTGCCAGCGGAGCTGCTGCGGTGGGTCGGGGTGGTCGAGGCACAAACCTATAATAGGGGCATGCTGCAATCGCTCCTTCAAAGGCCGCTGGCCCTGCTCTATGGCGTCTACGCGACGCTGATGCTCGCCGCCGTGATCCTGCCGCTGTCGCTGCTGATCATCATTGGCCCCACCCTGGCGGTGCGCCGGGCCATCGGCCGGGCGGGCGTTAAGCTGGCGATGCTCGCCATTGGCCAGCCGCTGAAGGTGCGCGGCCTGGAGCACCTGCCGCCCGGCCCCTGCGTGTGCGTGGCCAATCACGCCAGCTATGTGGATGGCCTGGTGCTCACCGCCGCCCTGCCCGCGCGCTTCACCTTTCTGGTGCAGCACCGGGCGGCCAGCTGGCCACTGGTGGGTCGCACCATTGCCCGCATGGGCGTGTCATTTGTGAATCGCTGGTCGGCACGCGAGGCGGCACTGGCCACCCGCGAGCTGCTGAAGCGCCTGCAGGCCGGCGAGAGCTTCACCATTTTTGCCGAAGGCACCTTCAAGCCAGCGCCGGGCTTGCTGCCGTTTCACAGCGGCGCCTTTGTGATTGCCAGCAAGGCGCAGGTGCCGGTGGTGCCGGCGGTGATCCGCGGCACGCGCCAGCTGTATGGCGAGGGCTCTGTGCTGCCGCGCTGGTCGCAGCTGGAGATCGAAATTCTGCCGGCCATTGCCCTCACCAGCAGCGGTAACCGCGGTACCGCCGCCGATACCCGCCAGGCCGCGAACATCCTGCGCGACCAGGTGCGCGCGGCCATTCTTGCGCGCTGCGGCGAGCCCGATGCCGGGTCGCTGCCGCACGACATCCCATCTGTTGAGGACTAACCGCCCCATGCTGCTGCGCACCACCGCCCCCCGCCCGCGCTTCACCCGCGGCGCGGCCCTGGCCGACCCGGCGCATATCGCGCGGCCGGTGAGCGTTGAAGACATTCAAAGCGAGGTGCTGCGCTGCGCCGAAGATGGCGAGCGCCTGCGCGTGGCCGGCGGCGGCACTGCCGCCAATGCCCTGTGGCGCACCGATGAAAACCTGCTGGCGCTCGACCACTTCAGCGGGATCGAGTCGGCTGATCTGGAACGCGGCCGGGTGTGGGTGCGCGCCGGCACCAAGCTGGGCGCGCTGGCGGAGTCGCTGGCCAGCAATCATCTGGCCCTGCCCATGGATGGCTGGCCGGCGGGTGCGACCATTGGCGGCGCGGTGAGCGTGGGGGCACATGGCTCGGGGCCGAGACTGTGCAATTTGTCGGCGCACATCACCGCCGTGGGTTTGATCACCGCCGACGGCGTGCTGCGCCGCGTGACCGCCGAAGCCGACCCAGAGCTGTTTGGCGCCGCGCGTCTCTCGCTGGGCGCGCTAGGCGTGGTGAGCCACGTGGAGCTGGAATGCGAGCTGGCGCGGCCGCTGCGCGTGCGCCGCTTCAAGAGCGCACTGGAAGACACCCTTGCCCGCCTGCCCGAGTTGCGCGCGCATGCCACGCAGCTGAGCTTTGAATGGTTTCCAGGCACCGGCGTGACGCGCGTGCACAGCGCCATGGCCACCGAGGCACAACCCCGCACCGAGGCCGCCAGCGCCACCGGCCGCGAGTGGCTGATGCGCAATGCCGGCCACTGGCTGCTGGCGCACGCCAGCGAGCGCGCGCCCCGCTTTACCCAGCAGGCCCAGCGCCTGGCGCTGCAGATGCTGCCGGAGTCCGAACGCGTTGAAGCCGCCCCTGCGCCGGCTGCACAACCGCTGCTGCGGCAGAGCGAGCTACTGGAATACCAGCTGGCCGCCGATGACCTGCCCGATGCGCTGGCCCAGCTGGAGCATTTGCTGAAGGCGCTGAACCTGCGCGGCTACCAGGCGCTGGAGGTGGGCTTCATCGCCGCCGATGACGTCTGGCTGTCGCCCGCCTTCGGGCGCGACACCGCATTCATTCGCCTCAAGCGCTTTCGCGGCATCGAACAAGACGGCATCAGCAACACCTTCGTGGACGTGATGGAGCGCCACGACGCGCGCCCGCACTGGGGCTCCCCGCACGGCAAGCTGGCCGACTCGCTGGCCGAGCTCTACCCGCGCTGGAAAGATTTCATGGCGCTGCGCGCACGGCTCGACCCGCGTGGCGTTTTCCTCAACGACTACCTCGTGCGCCTGTTCGGGGCGAGCCAGCCTTGAGCGCCGTGGTCTCCCCGGCGGCGCGTTACGCCGCCGACTTGCAGCGCGAAGGCTTCGCCAGCGACGCCGCGCAGGCCGCGGCCATGGCCGCACTCCAGAAGCTCTATGAAGAGCTGATTGCCAAGCCGCCAACACGCCGCCTGGGCAGCAGCCGCCTGCGCTACCCGCCAGTCAAGGGCCTGTATTTCTGGGGCGGCGTGGGACGCGGCAAGACCTACCTCATGGATGTGTTCTACGAGGCCCTGCCCTTCAGCCGCAAGCGCCGCACACACTTCCACCGCTTCATGCTCGACGTACACGAGCGCAAACACCGCTACCCGGATATTCGCGACCCGCTGGCGAAAGTGGCCGAGGAGATTGCCGCCGAAACACGCGTGCTCTGCTTCGACGAATTCTTCGTCAGCGACATTGCCGATGCGATGATTCTGGGCCGGCTGATGGAAGCGCTGTTCGCGCTGGGCGTGACGCTGGTGACCACCAGCAACATCGTGCCCGATGGCCTCTACAAGGACGGCCTGCAGCGCCAGAACTTTCTGCCGGCCATCGACGTGCTGAAGCGCCATGTGCAGGTGCTGAATGTGGATGGCGGCATCGACTACCGCCTGCGGCACCTCACCGATGCCGACCTCTACCTCACGCCCTGCGATGCCGCCTGCGAGGCGCAGCTGGAGAGCTATTTCACCCGCTTTGCCGGCCACGCCGGTGCCAGTGGCGTGACGCTGACCATCCACGGCCGCGAGCTGATTGCACGCCGCCATGCCGAGG
>CAMTXV010000047.1:0-1453 GCA_947085665.1 uncultured Sinobacteraceae bacterium
CCCGGGCGGCCGCGCGGAACAGGGCGTCCCCCTCGTGCGCCAGCAGCGCCTTGTTGGCGGTGACCACCGGCTTGCCGCGGGCGAGCGCGGCCAGAATGGCGTCTTTCGCGGTGGTGTGGCCACCAATGACTTCAACCACCACATCCACATCCGCATCGCGGGCGATGCTCATGGCGTCAGCGACGAGGGTAATGCCCTCCATTGTGATCGGACGGGCCTTGGTAATGTCACGCGCGCTGGCGTGGGTGACGACTACCGGCCGCCCCACGCGGCGCTCGATCTCGCGCGCGTTCTCGCGCAGCACGCTCACTACGCCCTGGCCGACAGTGCCAAGGCCGATGAGACCGACTTTGATGGGTTGCTGATTCATGCTGCTCCTGATGCGGGGTGAAGACGCGCGCTGTGAGGTCGCTTGCCGCTACGCGGCGCGCTGTGAGGTCGGCGGCTGCGCCGCCTGTGAGGAACAGCGAGAAGCGTTACCCGGCTTTTCCTCACAGGGCGAGCACCGCCCGTCCTCACAGTAGCCTGCGCAGCAGGCACGTCCTCACAGCGAGCGATAGCGAGCGTCCTCACGCTTCTTTCAAAAACTTCTTGATGCTGCGAATGGCCTGACGCGTGCGGTGCTCGTTCTCGATGAGTGCGAAGCGCACATGGGTATCGCCCTCATGGCCAAAGCCGATGCCGGGGCTGACTGCCACATGGGCTTTTTCCAGCAACAGCTTGGAGAACTCGATGGAGCCGAGCGCCTTGAACTTCTCCGGAATCTCCGCCCAGATGAACATCGTCGCCTTGGGCTTTTCCACCTTCCAGCCTGCTGCGTTCAGACCCTCGCAGAGCACATCGCGGCGCAGGCGGTACATCTCGCAAATCTCGGTCACGCAGTCCTGCGGACCTTCGAGTGCGGCAATGGCGGCGACCTGGATCGGCGTGAACATGCCGTAGTCGAGATAGCTCTTGATTCGTGCAAGGGCTGCGACCAGCGTGGGATTGCCGACCATGAAACCAACGCGCCAGCCCGGCATGTTGTAGCTCTTGCTGAGCGTGAAGAACTCGACAGCGACGTCCTTCGCACCCGGCACCTGCATCACGCTCGGGGCCTTGTAGCCATCGAACACGATGTCGGCATAGGCGAGGTCATGAATCAGCCACAGCTCGTTCTCCTTGCAGATGGCCACGGCGCGCTCGAAGAACGCGAGATCCACACACTGGGTCGTCGGGTTGCCTGGGAAGTTCAGGATCAACATCTTCGGCTTCGGCCAGCATTCCTTGATGGCCTTTTCCAGCTCCGCGAAGAAATCCACATCCGGCGTCATCTTCACGTGGCGCACATCGGCACCCGCCAGCACCACGCCATAGGGGTGGATGGGATACGCCGGGTTCGGGCAAAGCACGATGTCGCCGGGGGCGAGTGTGGCGAAGGCGAGATGCGCGAGGCCTTCCTTCGAGCCAATCG
>CAMTXV010000048.1:0-3011 GCA_947085665.1 uncultured Sinobacteraceae bacterium
AGATAACCGCATCGGTGACTGGAGTTCAGACGTGTGCTCTTCCGATCTTGGCCGGCGACATGCCGCACTCGCGGGCAATGTCGGCCACGGTGGTCTTGGCATAGCCATAGGCGCGGAACAGCCGCTCGGCCGTGCTCAGAATCTGGCCGCGGACCTGGGGCTGGGTAATGGAAGCGCTTCGCATGTGACGATTATTAATTTTCGTCATTCAACACGGCAATGGCCGTTGGTCGGTTGCTGCGGCACACTGCGGGCTGACCAAAAAAACCATCACATCGAGGAGAAGCGCCCCGTGGATTTCGAACCCAGTGCCAAGAGCAAGGACATCGTCAAGCGGGTCCGCCATTTCATCCGCGAATACGTGATGCCCATCGAGAAGCAGCACTGGGACGGCATCCACCACAGCAACGGCAGCGGCGACTGGACGCAGTGGACCATTCCCGAGCACGTGGAAACGCTGAAGGCCAAGGCCAGGGCTGAAGGCCTGTGGAACCTGTTTCTGCCCGACCCCGTGCTGGGCGGCGGCCTGAGCGTGCTGGAGTACGCCCCGGTGGCCGAGGAAACCGGCCGCAGCCTGATGGCGCCGGAGCTGTTCAACTGCAACGCGCCCGACACCGGCAACATGGAAGTGCTGTGGAAATACGGCAGCCCCGAGCAAAAGGCGGAGTGGCTCACCCCCCTGCTGGCGGGCGAAATCCGCAGCGTGTTCTTCATGACCGAGCCCGACGTGGCCTCCAGCGACGCCACCAATATGCAGGCCACGGCCCTGCTCGACGGCGACGAAGTGGTCATCAACGGCAAGAAGTGGTGGAGCAGCGGCGTGGGCGACCCGCGCTGCAAGGTGGGCATCTTCATGGGCCTCACCCCCAACGAGAAGCTCGGCCGCCACAGCCAGCACACCATGGTGCTGGTGCCCATGGATACGCCGGGCGTGGAGATCAAACGCATGCTGCCGGTGTTTGGCGACTACGACGCCCCGCACGGCCACGGCGAGGTGCACTTCAACAATGTGCGGGTGCCGGTGGCCAATGTGATTGCCGGCCTCGGCAAGGGTTTCGAGATTGCCCAGGGGCGCCTTGGACCGGGCCGCATTCACCACTGCATGCGCTGCATCGGTGCGGCCGAACAGGCGCTGGACCTCATGGTGCACCGTGGCATGAGCCGCACGGCCTTCGGCAAGCCCATCCTCAATCTCGGCGGCAATCGCGAGCGCATTGCCGAGGCGCGCATTGCCATCGACCAGGCCCGCCTGCTCACTTTGTATGCGGCCTGGAAGATCGACAAGGTGGGTGCGATTCCCGCCATGACCGAAATCAGCGCCATCAAGGTCGTCGCCCCCAATGTGTTGCAACTGGTGGTGGACATGGCCATGCAGATTCACGGCGGCATGGGGGTGTCGCGCGATACCGTGCTGAGCGGTTTCTTTGCCCAGGCCCGCAGCCTGCGTCTGGCCGATGGCCCTGATGAAGTGCACAAGGGCGTTATCGCGCGTATTGAGCTGGCCAAGCGCGGCTACAGCAAATAGCCATGGGCACCATTGTTCTTGTCCGCCACGGCCAGGCCAGCTTTGGCCAGGCCAACTACGACCAGCTGAGCCCGCTGGGCTTTGAACAGGCGCGCATCACTGGCGCGCACCTGAAGACGCGCTTCGGGCCGATTGATGCCGTGGCCCTGGGCACCATGCGCCGCCACCGCGAAACGGCAGACACCTGCCTGGAGGCCATGGGCATCAGCCCACCGCGTGTGGAGCATGCGGGTTTCAACGAATACTCCTTCGAAAACATCGTGCGCGTGCACACGCCTGCGTTTTCCGACCAGGCCGTGATGCGCGAAAAGCTCGCCCAGAGCGGCGACCCCAAGCGCGCGTTTCAGCAGTTTTTCGAATCCGCCATCAGCCGCTGGACTGGCGGTGAGCATGACCATGAGTACGAAGAAAGCTGGCCGCAGTTCCACAGCCGCTGCGGTGGCGCGCTGGATGAACTGGTGCAGCACTTGGGCCACGGCAAAACCGCATTGGTATTCACCAGCGGCGGCTTCATTGGCGTCACCGTGCAGCGCCTGCTGAAGCTCAGCAAGGAACAGGCCTTCGGCTTCAACTGGCACATTGCCAACGCCAGCCTGACCAAGCTGCTCTATGGCGGCAAAGGCATTTCACTACAGAGCTTCAACGAGCACGGGCACCTGGAAACACCGGGGCATGCGCATCTGAGTTTTCGCTAGCGCGCCACGGAACAACGCGGAGTTTGATGCGGCGCCTCGCCGGAAACAGCTTGCGCTCCGTAAGATGCAGCCACCCTTTCAGGAGCCCGACATGAAGTTCTGCAGCACCTGCGGCAATCCGGTGGCCGTTCGCATTCCCGATGACGGCGACCACCTGCCCCGCCATGTCTGCACGGTCTGCCACGCCATTCACTACATCAACCCGAAGATCATCGTGGGCGTCGTGCCGGAAGCACCGGATGGCCGCATTCTGATGTGCCGCCGCAATATCGAGCCGCGCAAGGGCAAGTGGACCTTCCCGGCGGGCTTCATGGAGCTGGGCGAGACCAGCGGCCAGGGTGCGGCGCGCGAGGGGCTGGAGGAATCGCAGGCGGTCATTGCAGTGCAGGGCCTGCTCTGCGTCATCACCGTCACCTATGTGAGTCAGGTGTACATGATTCACCGCGGCACCCTGCCGGAGGGTGCGCACTTTGGCCCCACCAGCGAGAGCAGCGAGGTGGTGCTGATGCGCGAAGACGAGATTCCCTGGAGCGAGATCGCCTTTCCCACCATCTACCAGAGCCTCAAATATTTCTTTGCCGACCGCGCAGCGGGCACCAGCAACTTTCATCTGCTCGACCTCACCCAGCGCCCCAGCCGCGAGCAGCAAGCCGAGATCACCAGCTGGCTGGCCGCGGTGAAGGCCTAGGGTGTGTTGACATTCGTTTCATCGCTGCGGCGGAAGGCTGTTTTTGGGCAGTGCAAGGAACGGAGTGCAGCCGATGGTTGTTCCATCGGCAAACTGCGTGACG
>CAMTXV010000049.1:0-7912 GCA_947085665.1 uncultured Sinobacteraceae bacterium
CATCGGTGACTGGAGTTCAGACGTGTGCTCTTCCGATCTCTCCCTGCTCAGTCTGGTCGCAGTGCTGGCATTGAGCCCCGCCGAGGCCGCGGGCCTGCCGGCGGTGACGCTCGAAACCGCACCGGGAGGCGGCACGCAGTATTCGGTGTCGCTGCAAATTCTGGCGGCCATGACGGCGCTGACCTTCCTGCCCGCCATATTGCTGTCGATGACCAGCTTCACCCGCATCGTCATCGTCATGGGTTTGCTGCGCCAGGCGCTCGGCACCGGGCAGACACCCAGCAACCAGATTCTCATCGGCCTCTCGCTGTTTCTCACCATGTTCATCATGGCGCCGGTTGCCGGCCGCATTCACGACACCGCAGTGAAGCCCTACATGGACGGCCAGATGGCCTTTGCCCCGGCACTGGAGAACGCCGAGAAGCCGCTGCGCAGCTTCATGCTGGCGCAGACCCGCGAGGCGGACCTGATGACCTTCGCCAAGCTCAGCGGCCGCACCGCGCCCTTCGAGAAGCCGGAGGATGTGCCCTTCACCGTACTCGCCGCCTCCTTCATCACCAGCGAGCTGACCACGGCCTTCCAGATTGGCTTTTTGCTGTTCATCCCCTTTGTGATCATCGATCTGGTGGTATCGAGCGTGCTCATGAGTCTGGGCATGATGATGCTCTCGCCCATGCTCATCTCGCTGCCGTTCAAGCTCATGCTGTTCGTAATGGTCGATGGCTGGTCGCTGACCATGTCGATGCTCGCGGCCAGCTTTAAGGCGGCCGTATGAACGGACCTGCCGCGATAGCAGCAGCCGTGAATGCGACCTGGCCACGGCCGTGCTCCGTTGCAGAGTGCAGTGATCTCACTGCCGTGGCCGCGGGGGTGTGATGTGGCTCCAGAAACCGCCCTCACCATTACCCGCGACGCCATGTGGCTTGCCCTGCAACTTGCGGCGCCGCTGCTGATCGCCAGCCTCTTCATCGGCGTGCTGGTGGGTCTGTTCCAGGCCGCCACGCAAATCAACGAGATGACGCTGAGCTTCATCCCCAAGCTGCTGACCATGGCCGCAGTCGCCATCGTCACCGGGCCCTGGATGCTGCAGCTGCTCATCGACTACACGCGGCGGCTGTTCGAGCAGATTCCCTCGCTGATTGGTTAATGCCGTGAAGACGCCTAACCCCCGCCCCCAACCCCTGCCCGCAAGGGGAGGGGAGTCTCTCTGGTTCCCCTCCCCCCTTGCGGGGAGGGGCTAGGGGAGGGGGTTGAAGCGCCCATGCATCTCACTGAAGCGCAACTTCTCGAATGGCTGGGCCTCTATCTCTGGCCCTTCATCCGCATCGGCGCGGCGCTGATGGCCGCACCGCTGTTCGGCAGCCGCGCACTGCCGGCACGCCTGCGCCTGGTCTTCGCCCTGCTGCTGACCGTGGTGATGGCGCCCCTGCTGCCGGCCACACCACCGCTCGCCTTCTTCACTGCCGAGGCGCTGGTGCTGGTACTGCGCGAGCTGCTGCTGGGACTCGTGCTGGGCCTCGCACTCCAGCTGGTATTCGAGGCGGTGGCGCTCGGCGGTGAGCTGCTGTCGTTTTCCATGGGGCTGTCCTTCGCGCAGATGAACGATCCGCTGCGGGGCACGGCCTCGCCCATTCTTTCCAGTTTCTTGCAGGCCCTGGCGGTGCTGAGCTTTCTGGCTCTCGGCGGCCATCTGGCGCTGGTGGAGTGGTTGCGCGGCAGCTTTGTGCTGCAGCCGGTCAGCACGGCGCCGATCACCACCGCCATGCTGCTGCCCTTGGTGCAGGAGGGCTCGCAACTGTTCGCAGGTGCGCTGCGCGTTGCGCTCCCTGGTGTCTGTGCGCTGCTGTTGGTGAACCTCGCCTTTGGCGTGATGAACCGCGCAGCGCCCTCGCTCAACATGATGAGCGTGGGCTTTCCGATCTCGCTCACTGCCGGTCTGGTGATTCTGGCTTTGAGCTTGGGCAGCATCCAGAGCGTGTTTGCTGAAATGCTCACGAGTCTCGCCACACGTTTGCCCACCTTGCTGGGGGCTGCTCCATGAGCGAGACGAGCGGCGAAAAAACCGAAAAAGCCACACCCAAACGACTCGAAGACGCTCGCAAGAAAGGCCAGCTGCCGCGCTCGCGCGAGCTGACCACCGCGCTGGTGGTGCTGGCAGTGACGGCCGTGGTGATGATGCAGGGCGAGACGGTGGCGCAAGAGGGTGGGGCGCTGCTGGCGGCTTATCTGCGGGCACTGCCGGCGGCCTTGGTAACGCCCGGCGGTGGGCTGGAACTCGCCGCGCGTTTCATTGGCGCGGTGCTGCTGCTGATGGCACCGATTTTCATCACGGGCTTTCTGGCTGCCCTCATCGCCCCGATGCTCATCGGAGGCTGGAACCTCGCGCCAGACTCCCTTGCGATGGACTTCGCGCGGGTCAATCCCCTGGCCGGCATCAAGCGCCTGTTCTCGATGAACAGTCTCATCGAGCTGGGCAAAGCCTTTTTGAAAGTGCTGGTGATCGGCGTGGTGGCGACGATGCTGTTCCTGCACGAGCAGGAGCGGCTGCTGAGCCTGCCGTTTCTGCCCTTGCAGGAAGCCTTGGGACAAGGGGCCAGACTGGTACTCGATGCCGTGCTCTGGCTCGGTGGCGCCTTGCTGCTCATCGCTGCGGTGGATGTGCCCTGGCAGATTCACCACCACGCCAGCCAGCTGAAGATGACCAAGCACGAAATCAAGCAGGAGTACGAGCAAAGCGAGGGCAAGCCCGAGGTGAAGGGGCGCATTCGCCGCCTGCAGCAGGAGTTCGCGCAGGGGCGAATGATGGAAGCCGTGCCCCAGGCCGATGTGATCATCACCAACCCCACCCACTACGCCGTGGCCCTGCAATACGCCGCCGGCAAGGACAAAGCGCCTCGCGTGGTGGCGAAAGGTGTGGATCTCATAGCCCAGCAGATCCGCGAAGTGGCTGCCGCGCACCGCGTGCCGGTGGTGGAGGCCCCGCCGCTGGCGCGCGCGCTGTACCGCAGCTGCGCTATCGACTCGGAGATTCCGGGCGTGCTCTACCAGGCGGTGGCGCAGGTGCTGTCGTATGTCTATCAGCTGCGCGATCTGAAACGCGAGCAGGCGCCGGTGCTGCCGAAGATCACGGAAGAATTACCCAACTCCGGCGTCGAGCCGGACGAGCCCGCTGCACGCAGGCCATAAGAAAAGCCCCGGGTTTGTGCGCCCCGGGGCTTCGTGCAAAGCGCGTCGATGACTACTTGTTGGCCTTGTCCGCTTCGCGCTCGATGGCCTCGCCACCGGCCTTGATGTCCTTGCCGGCGCCTTCCACCGTATTGCAGGCAGAGAGCGCCGAGGCGCCGATGAGGGCACTGAGGGCGAGGGTGATGGTGCGAATGGTGTTCATGGTTTCCTCCTGAAAGTGGGATGAGTCTTTTCAGACCCGAGCGCAGTGTTTGCGCAGGCCATGAACCGGCACTGATTGGCCTGCTCCCTCGCAGGCATTGCCGCAGCGCTCTGCTGCCCTTCGGTGAAGCTGAATGGCTGAACGAAATCACTTCAGGGCGGAGTCAGCCAAACGCTGCATGGTCGTCGATACCGACACTGCCGCCGAAGCGTGTCGGCCTGCCATTTTCGGCATTCCGCCCGCGCCGCAAGGCAAGGGCTCGTTGAGAGGATGAACTGATGAAAAAACTCCCCCTGGTATTGCTGGGCGCGCTTGTCACCTTTGGCGCCAGCGCCCAAACCGACACCAACGCTGATTCCCTTATGGCACGCAGCAGCGTGGTGGCCAATGGCCTTGCCATTGCCGCACCCATTGTGTTGCTCACCGCCATCACCATTGCCGCTGAAGACAACGATGCCGGCACCACGCCGCAGACCTCGGTCAGCACGGCCACCTCCACCGCGCCCTGAACGCTCGGTTGAAGGCAGTGAGAGAAGGCCGCGAAAGCGGCCTTTTTTGTGGGTGGGGGTTCGGTGGGCCACCGCGCACGGGGCTTGCAGCAGGGGATGGCAGACGACTTTCCGACACGCCCCATGAATGCCAACGGCAACGATTTTCTGACGAGGCTCCGCAGCGCTGGCAAGGCGGTGCCGCGCGATGGCCTGGCCGCCCCGCTGTTCCTGCTGGCGGTGCTGGGCATGATGATCGTGCCGCTCTCGCCGGTGGTGCTCGATGTGTTGTTCACCTTCAACATCGCGCTCTCGCTGGTGGTGCTGCTGGCGGTGATGTACGTGATGCGGCCGCTGGAGTTCTCGGCCTTTCCCACCGTGCTGCTGCTCGCCACACTGCTGAGGCTGGCACTCAACGTCGCCAGCTCACGGGTCATCCTCATGCATGGTCACGAGGGCGAGGCAGCAGCCGGGCAGGTGATCGAGGCCTTTGGCCACTTCGTCATCGGCGGCAATTACGCGGTGGGCTTCATCGTGTTCATCATCCTTACCATCATCAACTTCATGGTGGTCACCAAGGGTGCCGAGCGCGTGTCGGAGGTGGGTGCGCGCTTCGTGCTCGACGCCATGCCGGGCCGGCAGATGGCGATTGATGCCGATCTCAACGCAGGCCTTTTGACCCGCGAGGAGGCCAAGGCCCGCCGCGAGGAAGTGCGCAGCGAGGCCGATTTCTATGGCTCGATGGACGGTGCCTCGAAGTTCATCCGCGGCGATGCGGTGGCCGGCATTCTCATTCTGGCCATCAATATCGTGGGCGGGCTCATCGTTGGCATTGCCCAGCATGATCTCGCCTTTGGCGTGGCGCTGAAGAATTACACCCTGCTCACCATCGGCGATGGCCTGGTCGCACAGGTGCCCTCGCTGCTGATGAGCACCGCCGTGGCCATGCTGGTGACGCGCACCTCGCACAGCAGCGATATGAGCGGTGCGGTGATCGCACAGGTGTTCAACCAGCCGCGGGTGCTGATGGTCACGGCGGCGGTGCTGGGCCTCATCGGGGTGATTCCGGGCATGCCCAATCTGGTGTTTCTGCTGCTGGCCGGCGCCTGTGCGGCGGGTTCGTACCTGCTGCACCAGAAGGGCCTGAAGCAGGCAGCCTTCGTCGCACCCCCAGCCCCGCCGGCGCCGCCGGCCGAGCTGAGCTGGGAAGACGTGCGTGGTGAAGACGCGCTGGGGCTCGAAGTGGGCTACCGGCTGATTCCTCTGGTGGATGCCAAGCAGGGCGGCGAGCTGATGGCGCGCATCAAGGGCGTGCGCAAAAAGCTCACGCAGGAGCTGGGCTTTCTGGTGGCGCCGGTACATATCCGCGACAACCTGGAGCTCTTGCCCGGCGCCTACCGCCTGCTGCTGGGCGGCGTGCCGGTGGCACAGGGGCAGGTCTACCCCGACCGCGAGATGGCGCTCAACCCCGGCCGTGTCTTTGGCCCCATCGACGGCATCAAGGGCCAGGACCCGGCCTTCGGCATGGAGGCCACCTGGATCGAACCCGGTCAGCGCGCCCATGCGCAGACGCTGGGCTACACGGTGGTGGATGCCGCCACCGTCATCGCCACGCATCTCTCCTCGCTGATCAAGAATCACGCACAGGAGCTGCTCGGTTTCGATGAAGCCCAGCAGCTGCTCGCACAGCTCGCCAAAAGCTCGCCCAAGCTGGTGGAAGACCTGGTGCCCAAGGCCCTGGCGCTGGCCACCTTCACCCGGGTGCTGCAAAGCCTTTTGGCCGAGCGCGTGCCGCTGCGCAACCTCAAGCTCATTGCCGAAGTTTTGGCGGAATGCGCGCCCAAGAGCCAGGATCCCGTCGTGCTTGCAGGCGCGGTGCGCGCCGCACTCGGCCGGCAGATCGTGCAGGAGATCCAGCAGGGCGCAGGCCTGCCGCAAGACGCCGAACTGCCGGTGCTCACCTTGGCACCAGGGCTGGAACGGGTGTTGCAGGACTGCCTCTCAGCAGTGAATGGAAGCGGTTCTCCCGCTCTCGAACCCGGACTCGCCGAACGCATGCACACCGCCCTCTCCAACGCGACCGCCCAGCAGGAAGCCCGTGGCGAACCGGCCGTACTGCTGGTGCCGGCCCCCCTGCGGCCAATGCTGGCCAAGTTCACCCGCCAGACCGTCGCCGCCCTGCACGTGCTGGGCTTCAACGAAGTGCCGGACTCGCAAAAGCTGCGTCTCGTTTCCGCCGTAGGCGCTTAAGGAGAGAGCCATGAAGATCAAGCGCTTCACCGCCCCCTCGATGCGCGAGGCCATGAACCAGGTGCGCACCACGCTCTCGGCCGATGCCGTGATTCTGGAAAGCCGCCGCACCGCCACCGGCGTGGAGGTGGTGGCGGCGATCGACTACGACCATCTGAGCCCACCCGCGGCCGCTGAAATGCCGGCACCCGCGGCGGCCGCCACACCGAGTCGCCCGCACTTCGAGCTGCGTCTGCAAGACGACCCCGAGCTGGTGGCGCTCAAGCGCGATGTGCAGGACGTGAAGCGCCTGCTGCAAGAGCAGCTCGGCGGCCTCTTGTGGCGCGACACCAAGGTGAACCAGCCGCAGCGCGCCCAGCTGTTTACGCGACTGAGCCAGCTGGGGCTTTCGGCCAAGCTCAGTCGCGACCTGGTGGCTGGCCTGAGCCCCGATCACGAGGGCGAGCGCGCCGACAATGCGGTGCTTTCCGATCTCGCCCAACGCATTCCCTTGCTCGGCAACGAGGCCCTCACCGAAGGCGGCGTGATTGCCCTCGTCGGCCCCACCGGCGTGGGCAAGACCACCACCATCGCCAAGCTCGCCGCCCGCTATGCCGCGCACTTCGGCACCCGCGATATTGCGCTGGTGTCGACCGACCACTACCGCATCGGGGCGCAGGAGCAGCTCTTCACCTATGGACGTCTGCTCGGCGTGCCGGTACACACCGCCCGCGACGCCACCGAACTCGAAGCCCTGCTGCTGAAGCTGGCCGACCGCAAGCTGGTGCTGATCGACACCGCCGGCATGGGGCCGCAAGACCGCCAGCTTGCCGCACAGCTCAGCTTGTTCCGCCCGCTCGCCGGCAAGCTGCGCACCTACCTCGCCATGACCGCCAGCGGTCAGGCCAGCGACTATGAGCAGACCATCACCCAGTTCCGCGCCGTGCCCTTGGCGGGCTGCATTCTCACCAAGTGCGACGAGGCAACGCGCATTGGCGCTGCACTGTCGGCCTGCATCCAGCACGCGCTGGGCATTGCCTATCTCACCGATGGCCAGCGCGTGCCAGAAGACCTGCAACTGCCCCGCGCCGATGAACTGGTGCGCCGGTCCATCGCCCTTGCGCGGCAATGGCCCGAGTTGCCGGAAGACGATGAACTCGCGCGCCGCTATGGCGATGCCGCCCTGCACGCCGCCCGCCACACCACCGAGGGCTACCGCCATGCCGCTGCTTGATTTGCCATACGCCAGTCATGACCAGGCGCAAGGTCTTCGCCGCATGGACCTCGTGCCCGAAGGCCTGCCACGCCCGCCACCGAAAGTGATTGCCATCACCAGCGGCAAGGGCGGGGTGGGCAAGACCACCGTCACCGTCAACCTCGGCACCGCACTCGCGCAGAGCGGCCAGCGCACGCTGCTGCTCGATGGTGACTTGAGTCTGGCCAACGTCGATGTGCTGCTGGGGCTCACGCCCAAGTACAACCTGAGCCATGTGCTCGAAGGCCAGTGCACGCTCGAAGACACCGTGCTCGAAGGGCCGGCCGGCCTCATGGTGATTCCCGCCAGCAGCGGCAAGAAGCGTATGGCTGAACTCACCCGCAGCGAGAACGCCGGTATCGTCAACGCCTTCAGCGATTTCAAGCGCCCGGTGGATGTGCTGCTGGTGGACACCGGCGCCGGCATTGCCGACTCGGTGCTCACTCTCTCGGCGGCCTCGCAAGAAATCATTCTGGTCGTTACCAACGACCCGGCGTCGATCACGGATGCCTATGCACTGATCAAGGTCTTGAGCCGCGAACACGGCGTGAA
>CAMTXV010000050.1:0-3077 GCA_947085665.1 uncultured Sinobacteraceae bacterium
AAACCCTTGGCATCACTGATCTGTGCGACCAGCCCGGTGCCGTGCGTTTTGCCCTCGAAGGACGTTGCAAACTTTTCAGCGCCTGGATGACCGATAAACCACGTGTCGTAATCCAAGATGGCGTCAATCGGACGGGTGAAGGAAATCACCTTGACCCAACCCTTGATGCCGTAAACCCCGGCAATGCGGCCCAGCGTGACGAGCCGTTCTGACGACTCGTGAGCGGTGCCGCGCGCCAACACTCTTAGGCCGCCGCGACTTCCGCAGCCGGTGCAGCAGGCAGCGTCTTGACCAGATAGGCCACGCGCTCAGACACCTGGGCGCCAGTCTTGACCCAGGCCTCAACCTTGGCGGTGTCAATCTTGAGCTTCACTTCCTGGCCCTTGGCGTTGGGGTTGTAGTAGCCCAGGCGCTCGATGAACTTGCCATCGCGCGAGCTGCGGCTGTCCGTCGCAACGACGTGGTAGTAAGGGCGCTTTTTCTGGCCGCCGCGAGCGAGACGAATCTTGACCATGTTCGATTTCCTGCTGGTTCTACTGACACTAAAAGACCGGGGCGGCGCGCCGGCAGAATGCTCTGCTGATGGCTTTCCCGACCCAAAAGGGCGCGAAGTATAGCCACTTCGCGCCGAAAAAATAAGCCTGCAGCGCTTAGGCCTCCGCGCTGCCCTCGGCGGGGGTGTCCGGAGCTGGTGTTTCGCCTTCGACGATGGCCTCCACCTCCGGCTCGAAGCGGTCGACGCCGACGATCCGGTCGCCCGCCTCCGGCTTCATGATGCGCACGCCCTGGGTATTGCGCCCAGCCACCCGCACCTCGTGCGAGCGGGTGCGAATCAGCACGCCGCCTTCGGTGATCAGCATGACCTCGTGGCGGTCGTCCACGGCGATGGCCGCGACAAGATCGCCGGTTTTGTCGGTCACGGCCTGGGCAATCACGCCCATGCCGCCACGGCCGCGCAGCGGGAATTGCTCGATGGGCGTGCGCTTGCCAAAGCCCTGCTCGGTGATGCTAAGGATGTCGAGACCCGCCTGCACCACAATCATGCTGATGATCTTGGCAGCTGCGGGCGACAGCGCGGTGGACTCCTCGCCCTCCTCCGCCGCTTCGGCGTTTTCATCTTCGGCGCCTTCCGCCACGCGCACCAGCTTCATGCCGCGCACGCCGGTGGCGCCACGACCCATGGGCCGCACGTGGTGTTCATTGAAGCGGATGACGCGGCCCGCATCGCTGAACAGCAGCACATCGTCGCCGCCGGTGGTGAGGGCCACGGCAATCAGCTCGTCATCGGCGCGCAGGTCTACCGCAATCAAGCCGTTGGAACGGATATTGGCGTAGGCGGCCAGCACGGTTTTCTTCACCGTACCGCGACGGGTGACCATGAAGATGAAGGGCCCGGTTTCGCTGGCCTCGTCCTGCTCGGCGCTGAAGCCGGAGATGGGCAGCACGGCGTTGATCTTCTCGCCGTCTTCCAGCGGCAGCAGGTTGTTGAAGGGGCGGCCACGGCCGCCGCGAGAACCTTCCGGCAGCTCGAACACGCGCAGCTTGTAGGCCTTGCCGTGGCTGCTGAAGCACATCAGTGTGTCGTGGGTGTGCGTCACCCAGAGCTTTTCGAGGAAGTCTTCGTCTTTGGTGGTGGCGGCAATCTTGCCGCGGCCGCCACGGCGCTGGGCCTGGTATTCGCTCAGCGCCACGGCCTTCACGTAGCCGGCGTGGCTTAGCGTCACCACCATGTCCTGCGGCTGCACCAGATCTTCGTGCGCCATGTTGAGGGCGGCACCGGTGATTTCAGTGCG
Organism: uncultured Sinobacteraceae bacterium; assembly: GCA_947085665.1. Taxonomy (GTDB): domain Bacteria; phylum Pseudomonadota; class Gammaproteobacteria; order Nevskiales; family Nevskiaceae; genus Stagnimonas. The sequence continues at coordinate 1,794 of CAMTXV010000050.1, forward strand.
GCGGTTGTCGCCAAAGTTGTCGCGAATTTCGGTCAGCTCACCCTTCACCACCGACAGCAGGCGCGTCTCGCTGCGCAGAATGTCGAGCAGATCGATGATCTTGGCGATGTAGCCCTTGAACTCTTCGTGGATGGATTCCTGCTCCAGCCCCGTCAGCTTCTGCAGGCGCATTTCGAGGATGGCTGTGGCCTGCGCCTCGCTGAGCTTGTAGAGGCCATTGATCAGGCCAAACCCAGGTTCGAGGTCCACCGGCCGGGTGGTGGCGAGGTCCACCCGGTCGAGCATCGCGGTGACGAGGCCGGGGTTCCAGCCCTTTTCCATCAACGCGATCTTGGCGGCAGCGCCGTTGGCACTGCGCTTGATCAGCTCGATCATCTCGTCGATGTTGGCCAGCGCAATCGCCAGACCCTCGCTGATGTGCGCCTTCTTGCGCGCCTCCTGCAAGCGGTAGCGGCTGCGGCGCGTCACCACCTCGCGGCGGTGACGGATGAAGATATCGAGCAGCGCCTTCAGGCCCAGACGCTTCGGCTGACCGTTGTCCAGCGCCACCATGTTGAGCGAGAAGCTCACCTGCATCTGGGTGAGCTGGAAGAGATTGTTGAGCACCACCTCGGCGTTCTCGTCGCGCTTCAACTCAATGACCACGCGCATGCCGTCCTTGTCGGACTCATCGCGCACGCCACTGATGCCTTCGAGCTTTTTCTCTTTCACCAGCTCGGCAATCGAGACGAGCAGATTCGCCTTGTTCACCTGGTACGGCAGCTCGGTGATGATGATCGCCTCGCGTCCCTGCCCCCAGGGCTCGAAGTGCGTGCGGCTGCGCAGCACGATACGACCACGGCCGGTTTCGTAGGCGGTCTTCAGCTCGTGAGCATCCAGCAGCAGGCCAGCCGTGGGGAAATCCGGCGCCGGGATCAGCTGCATCAATCCGGCGAGATCGAGCGCAGGGTTGTCGATGAGTGCCAGGCAGCCGTCGATGATCTCGGTGAGGTTATGCGGCGGAATGTTGGTGGCCATGCCCACCGCAATGCCGGAGCTACCGTTCACCAAGAGGTTAGGGATCTTCGCCGGCAGCACCACGGGCTCATGCTCGCTGCCGTCGTAGTTGTCCTGAAAATCCACCGTGTCTTCGCCGATGTCCGCCACCATCTCGTGGGCGATTTTCGACATGCGGATTTCGGTGTAGCGCATGGCGGCCGGGTTGTCGCCGTCCACACTGCCGAAGTTGCCCTGACCGTCGATCAGCGGGTAGCGCAGCGAGAAGGGCTGGGCCATGCGCACGAT
>CAMTXV010000051.1:0-5046 GCA_947085665.1 uncultured Sinobacteraceae bacterium
ACAACCCGCGTGCCTGTAATTCGTTGGCGATGCTGCCGGAGTTTCTCGGCCGTCATCCGCTGGCACCGACCAGCCACGGCCAGGGCTTTCTCGCCTGCATGTATGAGCTGCAGGAAATCCTGAAGGACGTCACCGGCATGGCCGGTGTGAGCCTCACGCCCATGGCGGGCGCGCAGGGCGAGTTCGCGGGCGTGGCGATGATTCGTGCCTACCACCAGGCCCGCAATGATCTCGGCCGCACTGAAATTCTGGTGCCGGATGCCGCCCACGGCACCAACCCGGCCACAGCAACGATGCTGGGTTACAAAACCCGCGAGATTCCGACCAACGCCGAGGGCGATGTGGACATCGAGGCGCTCAAGGCCGCAGTCGGCCCGCAGACCGCCGGCATCATGCTCACCAACCCGTCGACCCTCGGCGTGTTCGAACGCAAGATCAAGGAGATTGCCGGCATCGTGCATGAGGCCGGCGGCCTGCTGTATTACGACGGGGCCAATCTCAACGCCATCCTCGGCAAGGTGCGTCCGGGCGACATGGGCTTCGATGTGATCCACATGAACCTGCACAAAACCTTCTCCACGCCGCATGGCGGTGGAGGCCCCGGTGCTGGTGCGGTGGGTGTATCGCAGCGACTGCTGCCCTTCATGCCGATTCCGGTGGTGGGCAAAAAGGGTGAGACCTACGACTGGCTCACCGAAAAGGAACTGCCGCAGACCATCGGCCGCCTCTCGACCTTCATGGGCAATGCGGGCGTGCTGATGCGCGCTTACATCTACGCGCGTCTGCTGGGCCGCGAGGGCATGCATCGCGTCGGCGAGTTCGCGGCGCTCAACGCCAACTACCTACAGGCGCGTTTGCGTGAGAAGGGTTTTGATCTCGCCTTCCCCACCCGTCGCGCCAGCCACGAGTTCATCATCACGCTCAAGCGACAGAAGCAGGAGATTGAACTCACGGCGACTGACGTGGCCAAGCGCCTGCTCGACTATGGCTATCACGCGCCGACGGTGTATTTCCCGCTCTTGGTGCCGGAGTGCCTGCTGATCGAGCCCACCGAGACTGAAGACAAGGCCACGCTCGATCTCTTCGTGGAGGCCATGGCGAAGATATGGGACGAGGCGAAAGCCGACATCAAGCAGCTCAAGGGCGCGCCCTACACCATGCCCGTGCGTCGCCTGGATGACGTGCGCGCAGCGCGTCAGCTGGATGTGCGCTTCGCTGCGGCGTGAGGTGTCGCCCGTGCTTCGCACTGGTTGTGAGGTCGTTCGTGGCTGCGCCACTCACTATGAGGACGCTCACTGCGTTCGCTGTGAGGAACAGCCACAACCAACAGCGAGTTCCGCACATGGCTTTTGACTTTCCTCACAGCGCCGTAGGCGCGCCCTCACAGCTAGCCGCTTAGCGGCGAGCGACCTCACAGGGTGCGTCAGCACCCGACCTCACCAAAGAGAACAGCAATGTCCGCACTCATCACCGGTTCTTTCGCCTACGACACCATCATGGTGTTCTCCGGCCAGTTCAAGAATGAAATCCTGCCCGACAAGGTGCACATGCTGAATGTGTCCTTCCTCGTGCCCCAGCTGCGCCGCGAGTTCGGCGGCTGCGCTGGCAACATCGCCTACAACCTCAACCTGCTGGGTGGCGCAGCACTCCCCATGGGCACGGTGGGCAAGGACTTCGGCCCTTATGCCGAGTGGATGGACAAGCAGGGCATCAACCGCCAGTACGTGAAAGAGATCAGCGCCAGCTACACCGCGCAGGCCTACATCACCACCGATCTCGACGACAACCAGATCACCGCCTTCCACCCCGGTGCCATGGGCGATGCCCACACGCAGGTGGTGCCCACCGATGGCAGCATCAAGATCGGCACCGTCTCGCCTGATGGCCGCGACGGCATGATTCAGCACAGCAAGCAGTTCGCGGCCGCTGGCATCCCTTTTCTTTTTGATCCGGGTCAGGGCTTGCCGATGTTCGGTGGCGATGACTTGAAGACGTTCATCAAGGAGGCCAACTACATGGCCGTGAACGACTACGAGATGGAGCTGGTGATGAGCAAGACCGGACTCTCGCTGTCGCAGATCGCAAGCCAGCTTGATGCGCTGATCGTGACCAAGGGGGCGAAGGGCGCCGACATCATCACGGCCAAGAAGACCTACGAGATTCCGGTGGCTACCGCGCAGTCACTGGCCGACCCCACGGGCTGTGGCGATGCTTTCCGTGGCGGCCTGCTGTATGGCTTGCTCAATGGCATGGACTGGGATGTGGCTGGCCGCATCGGCTCGCTCTTGGGCGCCTACAACATCGAGCGCCCCGGCACGCAGAATCACAAGTTCACCATGGAAGACTTCCGCGCCCGTTTCGAGCAGGAGTTCCGCTTCAAGTTTTGAGACGGCGGCGGTGTCAGCAACAAGGGCAGCCACTGGCTGCCTTTTTTGTGCCCGGCAGGTGCGCAGGCTTCGATTGACCCGCTTTGCCGATGCGCCGATAGTGCCGCCGCGCATAGACGCCACCGGAGGAGAACATGAAAACAGGCCTCAGCAGGCGAAGCGCCGCGAGCACGCTGCTGTGCCTGGGCTTGCTGCTGGCCGGGTGCAGCAGCGAAGGGCCGGGGCTGCTCTCGGCTGAGCCGCCTGTCCCGGCTGCTGGCCCGGCACTGGTGGTTCCACAAGTCCAACTCGCCGCCGCACTCAGCTGTAACCCAGACCTCGCCACCGCCACGCGCGACCCGGTGCTCATCACGCCTGCATTCTCCACCGCGCAGGAATCCTTCTCGGGTTACCTCGCCCAGCTGCCGGCACTGGGCATTCCCACTTGCAGTCTCACGTTGCCAGACCGCGGTTTCGACGACCTGCAAACTGCTGCCGAATATGTGGTGCATGCGGTGCGCGAGATGGCCCGCATCAGCGGCCGCAAGGTGATTCTGTTCGGGCACCAGCACGGGCCGCTGGATCAGCTCTGGGCGCTGATGTTCTGGCCAGACTTGCCAGCCAAGGTTTCCAGCCTCATCTCGCTCGCCACCCCGTACCAGGGCACGGTGGCGGCGACGGCCGTGTGCGAAACCGGGCGCCGCTGCTCGCCCGCGGTCTGGCAGATTCGTGCGGGCTCCGAGTTTCTGGCCGCGCTCAATGCAAGGCCGCTGCCAGCGGGTCTGCCGGTGACGGCCATCACCACGCTGTTTGACGAAGTGATCATCCCGCAGCCGGAAGCGGGTCGCCGCGAAGGGGCGGCGAATATCGTGCTGCAGGACATCTGTCCCGGCCGCCCGGTCGAGCACTTCCTGATTCTCTCGGACAACCTCGCCTACGAGCTGGTGCTCGATGCGATCAACCATCCGGGCGAAGTCAGCAACCCGGCACGGCTGCCTGCGGAGATCTGCTCAGGCCCGCGCAGCATGCCCACACCCGCAGGTGCCCAAGGCTCTGCAACCCCGCAGCTGGATGGCTTTCTCACGCAGTTCCCACTCAACAACGTGCTGGAAGGAGTGAGTGCGGAGCCTGAGTTGCGCGACTACGCGCAGTGAATCTCTTCTCAAGACCCGGCGCTACTGAGTGTGATTCGGGCGCTGCGACAGCCGTTGTGCGATGCGGCTTTGTGCATTGGCAATGGCGCCAGCGAGCGCAGGCTGTAGCAGCGCCGCTCCGTGCTCGCTGAGGTGGTCGTCATCCACGTACCACAGCGCGTTCTCAGGGCCGATATCGCACCATTCACTGCCGCAGAGCGTATCGATGGGGTCGATGATCTGTACCGAGGGAGTCTGTGATCTGATGGATTGAAGCAGCGTCAGAGTGGATTTCCGGTATTGCTCCACATCAATGCGTGGGGTCAGGCAGCGCTCGGCAGTCCCGAAACGTGCGCTGCAATCAGGTGCAAACACGCGCTGCTCAGGGATCGGGGCCACGATGATCACTTCGATGTCGCGGCTCACAAGATCCTTCGTGGTTGCCAGCAGTGCGCCCGCAAAGTTTGCCTGCTCCGTTTGAATATCCACCTTCGCGAGACGGCGCGACGAGGCCGCTCTTTCGGGAAGACTGATGGGCAGTTCGCCCTGATACGGTTCCCAACGAGCGGCCAATACGACGATGGTTGGGCTCATCTGCTGAGAGGAAACAATGGCGTCATGAGCGTGGCCGATGAAGTCGGTGCAGGCTCGACGTTCATTCTCATTGCCATTCAAGGTGCCTCGGTAGCCGAGCACCGGCGGGCAGCCTCCCATCGACCAAGTGTGTAGTGCAAAAGATTTCTGGGGCGCCAGGGTCGAGAGGACGCTGACCAGATGATAGGCGTGAGAGTCACCCCATAGAAGCAAGGGCTGAGTCTGGCTGGCAGTGGCCGATGGCCTGCAGGCGCCAGGCTGCCCGGAGTTGGGTGCCGCAGCGCGCATGCATTGAAAGGCTTCTGCAACCCAGCGATCAAACGCGCGGGCTGCCTGCCACTGGGGCGCAGTCTGGCGCTCGAATGCATTGACCCCTAATGCGAACGCGACCGTAACGGTACCGGCTGTTGCCGCAGCGGCGAGTGACAGCAAACGCGTATTGGAACGGAAGCTGGGCCAACTGCCGAACCGCGCCGGTCGTTCGATCCAGCGATGCGCCGCATCGGCTGCGATGAGTGCGGCCAAGGACACCAGCAACAGTTCCAGGGTGCTGACATCTTCCAGGTAGTACTTTCGATAGAACACCATGAAAGGCCAATGCAGCAGATACCAGGCGTAGGAGCGCTCACCGATCCAGCAGAGCCAGCGGCTGCGCAACCAGTGGGTGCTTGCAGCGCCGGTCTGTTCGCCGGAGGTGTGCAACAGCCATGCAGCTGTGAGCAAAGCAGGGACGCCCGTATAGAGCGGTAGCCAGATCGCTTCCGCATCAAGCCCGAAGAGGCACGCCACGAGCGCTGCCAGCAGCGCCGTGTCGATCCAACGTGGCCATTGCAGGCGCACGGTAAGCACCGCCGCCAGTGCGCCCACTCCAAACTCCCAAGCCCGGGTCACGGGCAGGTAGAAGGTGGCAGTGGGGTGCCTTGTGCTGCCCCAGACGGTGATCACAGATCGGA
>CAMTXV010000052.1:0-4090 GCA_947085665.1 uncultured Sinobacteraceae bacterium
CGCTGCCACGCCCGCCAGCAAGCCGCGGCGGTTGATGGCCTGCAGCTGCACTTCGGCCATGAAATCGCCCTGCACCTGCGGCGACCACACCAGCGCAATGCGCTCGCCGGGCCCGCCCTTGCGCACCTTCACATGCTCGCAGTCGATGCGATGGATGATGATGCCGCGCGAGGCCGAAACGTAGCCAATGATGTCGTCGCCGGGAATCGGGCGGCAGCAGCGGGCGTAGTCCACCAACAGACCCTCGGTGCCTTCCACCGCCAGTGCCATGGCATCGCTGCCGCGCTTGGCGGCCTTGCCCTCGCCCTGCTCGGGCAGAAAATGCCGCGCCACCAAGGGGGCCAGCCGCTCGCCGGTGCCAATGGAGGCGTAGAGGTCTTCCACCTCGTCGAGCTGATAGCTCTTGAGCACGGGGGCGACGTTGGTGGCGTTGAGCGTGTTGGCGGGTAGCGAGAGATCGCGCAGCGCAATTTCCAGCAGACGGCGCCCCAGACGAATCGCTTCGTCTTCGCGCTGGTCTTTCAGGAAGGCGCGGATGCGCATGCGCGCCTTCGCGGTCTTCACGTAGTTGAGCCAGGCCGCGTTGGGGCGTGCGTGCTTGCTGGTGATGATCTCGATGGTCTGGCCGTTCTTGAGCGGCGTGTTCAAGGGTTCGAGATGCCCCTCCACGCGCGCGGCCACGCAGCGGTCGCCCAGCTCGGTGTGCACGCTGTAGGCGAAGTCCACCGGGGTGGCGCCCTTGGGCAGCCGCCGAATCTCGCCGCGCGGGGTGAACACATAGATCTCGTCCGGGAAGAGATCGACCTTCACATTCTCGACCAGCTCGTTCGCACCGCTGCCGCTCGACTCCAGCAGCATCTGCAACCACTCGCGCGCACGCGCCTGCGGTGCGGCATTGGCGTTTTCCTTGCGGCCCAGCTTGTACTGCCAGTGCGCGGCAATGCCGCTCTCGGCCACGTGGTGCATCTCGCGGGTGCGAATCTGAATCTCGATCTTCTTGCCCTCAGGCCCCACGCAGGTGGTGTGCAGGCTCTGGTAGCCGTTGCCGCGCGAGTTGGCGATGTAGTCGTCGAAGAGCCCCGGCACCGGCTTCATCACGTGGTGCACGATGCCGAGCGCGCGGTAGCACTCGTCGAGCTTGGCCACCACCACGCGAAAACCCAGAAGGTCCATCACGTCGAGGAACTTCATGCGCTTGGCCTGCATCTTCCGGTAGATGCTGTAGTAGCTCTTCTGCCGGCCCACCACGGTGGCGCCAATGCCTTCTTCAGCCAAGGCGCGGTTGAGCCGGCCTTCAATCTCGCGGATCAGCGCCTTGGCATCGCCCAGGCGTTCGGCCACGGCCTTCACGAACACTTCGTAGCGGTGCGGATGCAGATTGGCAAAGGCCAGGTCTTCCAGCTCGCGGCGCAGGCTGTTGATGCCCAGGCGCTGGGCGATGGGCGCGTAGATTTCGAGTGTTTCGGCAGCAATGCGGCGCTTCTTCTCGGCGGCCATGCCGCCCAGGGTGCGCATGTTGTGCAGGCGATCGGCGAGCTTCACCAGAATCACCCGCAAGTCGTCGGTCATCGCCAGCAGCAGCTTGCGGAAGGACTCCGCCTGGCGCTCCTGACGGCTCATGCCTTCGATTTTTTCGATCTTGCTGACGCCATCCACCAACAGCGCCACTTCGGCGCCGAACTGTTTGGCGATTTCCTCTTTCGACACCTGGGTGTCTTCGATGACGTCGTGCAGGATGGCCGCAATCAGCGTGACGTGGTCGAGCCGCATCTCGGCCAGGATGCGCGCCACCGCGAGCGGGTGAAAGATGTACGGCTCGCCGGAAGTGCGCGACTGCCCGGCATGCATTTCGGCGCCAAAGCTGTAGGCGCGGCGCACATCGGAAATCTGGTCGTCGGGCAGGTACTCGCTCAGCAAACGCACGAGCGTCTCGATACCGAACTCGCGCGCCACCCGCTGCGTGCGCAGGGCGGTGCCGATTTTCTGGATCATCGGGCGGGGAGAAAAGTCCATGCGCCGAGTATAGGCAGCCACCTGCACCCAAGGGGCAGGCCGGTGACAGTTTCAGCGCAGCGGCAGGCTCAAGCGTCGTTGGCGGCCAGGGGAGAATCAGAAGCCTGTGGCGGCTGCCTCAGCACATAGCGATTGCGGCCCGACTGCTTGGCGTCGTACAGCGCGAGATCCGCCTGGTGCAGAAAATTCTCCGGGCGCTCATCGGGGCGGGGCACGGCCACATACAAGCCCTCGCTGGCGGTGAGATGACCCAGTGGAGAGCCTTTATTGAGCACCCCCAGAGCCTCCACCTGGCTCACCAGCTGCGCAGCGATGCGCTCGGCGCCATAGAGCTTGGCATCGTGCAACACCAGCAGAAACTCTTCGCCGCCAAAGCGCCCTGCCAGGTCCATGGGGCGGCGCCCGAAGCGGGCCAGTACTTGTCCCACCGCCGCCAGTGCGGCATCACCCGCGGCATGACCGTGGCTGTCATTGAGGCGCTTGAAATGATCAAGGTCAATCAGCAGAACGGCCACAGACAACTTTTCGCGCCGTGCCTGGCCAAACAGGGCTGCCAGGTCACGGTTGATCCACTGGCGATTGGGTAGCCGGGTGACGGCGTCAGACATCGCTGTGAGCTCGACGATCTGCATCGACAGCCAGGTGCGCCGCAGCAGTTGATCGTTACCCACGGCGGTGATGACGGCGAGTGCGGAAAACAGCAAGGTGCCGAGCACAATCGAGGCGAACTGTGCGCGCTCGCCGAGAAACCACTCGGCAACGAGAAACGCCACCGGGCAGACGACCAGCGCCGGCATGACGGCAAACAGCCGCAGCCGCCCCAGCGAGGCCAGGGCCAGCGGCACCACCATGACGATGCCGGGCGGAATCACCAGGCCTGCGGGTGCGCTCAGCCAGCGAATGGCGGCAACGGTGACGAACACCACTAGCAAGGCGGCCAGCATGAGATGCGTAGTGAGCGCGCGCTCGGGTTTGCGATAGAGACAGTACAAACTCAGTGCGCACAGTGGCGCCGCAATACCGAGTTCCAGCACGCGCAACCAGTAGAGCAGCGTTTCCGGCACGTCCTGTTCGCGCAGCCAGGGGCCATACAGCGGCGCCAGCAGCAGGGTCACCAGCGGTAGGCTCATCAACCAGCGGCGCGCCACGGCGCTTTCGCTGCGCAGCCAGCGGGCAAACTCGGTTTCGAGCGTGAGGCCGCGAAAGCCGCGCAACCAGCTCAGGGTGGCCAGCTCGGTTTGCAGTCGCATGAGTTGCGAATGGCCCACCGCATGCCGCGATTTGCGGCGCATAAAGCTAGAGCGCGGCATGGCGCCCCGTGACGGCTTGGGTGCCGGGTGTTTCAGCAGTGCGCATCCTTGCGGCCCTGTGGTGTTTGTTGAAGCGGAGGCTCAGGTCCGATGGCTACCGAGTCCGCACTCAGGTGAGTTCAACACGATTCACATTCCCTGCGTCAGGCATGGCCTGACACCCTGCCAGAGAGGGCTAATTGTTTGATGCCTCCACCTCGGCGATGAAGTCTTCACCGTAGTGGGCGAGCTTGGCGGCACCCACACCGTGAATTTCCGCAAAGGCGGTGAGCGTGGTGGGCCGTGCCTGCGCCATGGCGCGCAGGGCGGCATCGGCAAACACCACATAGGGCGGCACACCCTGGGCATCGGCCAGCTTCTTGCGCAGCGTACGCAGACGCTGGAACAGCTGCTCTTCTGCCGTGCCCAGCACCGGCACTTCGGCGGCAGACTTGCCGCGCCCCTTGCTGGTGCGTGTTGCTTTCTCGGCCTTGGGCGGTGCAGCGAGCTGTACGGTTTCCAGCCCCCGCAGCACGCGCCAGCTGCCCGCATTGAGGCTGAGCATCGGGTAGCCATCGCTGGTTTCATCGAGCAGGTTCTGGTGCTTCAGCACGCGCACCAGATGGCGCCAGTCGTCTGCACTTTTGTCGCGCGTCCCGTTCAGATCGCGGTAAAAAAAGGCACCCCGTCCGGAAGGGGCCCCTCACCTACATACTCTCATTTTGCCGAGTGGACCAAGAAAGTTGCCGCAGATCGGAAGAGCACACGTCTAACTCCAGTCACAATGC
>CAMTXV010000053.1:0-6182 GCA_947085665.1 uncultured Sinobacteraceae bacterium
CGGTGAAGGCGGGCCAGTCGACGAGTCCTTGCGCGGTCATGGCGATGGCCTGCACGGTCCAGCCCTGCGCCTTGAGACTCTCGGCGGCTTCCATGACGGCCGGATGCTCGGTGGCGCCGTACAGCACCTGCCCGCTGGGCGCAGGGCCTCGGCAGAGGCCCTTGAGCGCGAGGTTGTTGGCTTCGGTACCGCCGCTGGTCCAGACCACTTCCTGCGGCTGGGCACCCACGAGGGCAGCGACTTGTGCGCGAGCACGCTCCACCCCATCACGCGCCGCACGGCCATAGCGGTGCAGGCTGGAAGGATTGCCATACGGCCCCGACAGATAGGGCAGCATCGCCTGCAACACGCGTGGATCGAGCGGCGTGGTGGCGTTGTGGTCGAGGTAGGCGGGCATGGCGGAATCGCTAGCCGGTCTTGCCGCCGAAATCTCCGCACTCGTCCGGCAGCTCAATTTTTTTCTGACTGCCCATCGGTTCAATGAAGGTATCGGGGCCGGCCTTCAGCGCCTGCACCTCGGCCTGCAAGGCCTGCACATGGCCCAGCAGCGCGCGGATGGCATTGGCCACCGGGTCTGGCATGTCCTTGGTGATGCCATAGGCGTCGAACCCGTGGGTGGCAGCCTCGCCGACGTCGCTGATGATGCGGGCGGGAATACCCACGGCAGTGGCACCGGCCGGCACGGCCTTCACCACCACTGCATTGCTGCCAATGCGCGCACCCTCACCCACCGTGAAGCTGCCCAGCACTTTCGCACCGCCGCCCACCACCACGCCGTTGCCAAGGGTGGGATGGCGCTTCACGCCTTTGTCGAGACTGGTGCCGCCCAGCGTCACGCCCTGGTAGATGGTGCAGTCATCGCCAATTTCGGCCGTCTCGCCAATCACCACGCCCATGCCGTGGTCGATGAACAGGCGTTTGCCGATGACCGCACCGGGATGGATCTCGATGCCGGTGAGAAACCGCGCGAGGTGGGAGTTGAGCCGCGCCAGCCATTTCAGGCCGTGCAGCCACAGCCAGCGCGAGACGCGATGGCCCCAGACCGCGTGCAGACCGGGATAGCAGGTGAGCACCTCCAGCACCGATCGCGCGGCAGGGTCGCGGGCGCGGATGTTGCGGATGTCCTCACTCAATCTGGCGAACATGCCTAGTCCTCGTTGCCTTCATCGACGATGCGGCGGCGCTTGGGTTTTTCAACGCTGGTGAGCAGTCCACGCAGCATGTTCAGCTCGTTCAAATCGGGCTGCGCACGGTTGAACAGGGTGCGCAGGCGGCGCAGCGCCACCAGCGGGTTCTTGGGGTCGAGAAAACCCGTGCCCAGCAGCGTGCGTTCGAGGTGCTCGTAGAACTGCTCGGTCTGCTCCGCCGTGGGCGGCTGATAGATGGGGTTATCGCTCTTCACCGACGCACGCGGCACCTCGGTGATGGCGGCGCGGCGCAGCACGTAGCACATCACCTGCACGGCCTGCGCGAGGTTGAGCGAGCTGTAGCCAGGGTTGGTGGGAATGGCCACCACCGCATTGCAGCGGTCCAGCTCTTCATTCGTAAGCCCGCTCTGCTCATAGCCGAACACCAGGGCGACCTTGCCGCTTTGACTGATCTCCTTCGCCTTTTCTGCAAACGCTTCCGGCGTGAGCGGCTCATCGCCCAGATGCCGGGCGCGGGCGGAAGTGCCAACGACCCAGGCGCAGTCGCGCACCGCTTCTTCAAGCGTGGCAACGACCGGCGCTTCTTCCAGCACGTTGAGTGCGCCGCTGGCCTGGGCACGGGCCTGCGGATGCGGGTAGCGCTCCGGGTTCACCAGCGCCAGATCGCGCACGCCCATGGTCATCATGGCGCGTGCAGCCGCGCCGATGTTGCCGGGGTTCTGCGTGCGACTCAGCACGATACGGATGTTGGCGAGGCGCGGGTCGAACAAATCGTCGAAGCGCAGGCTGGGGTTGGTGACGGGATTTCTGGACATGCGTGATATTCTAAAGCCTTGCTCTTTCAAGGCCTTGCCTGTGCAACCTCTTGCCAATATCGGTGTGCTCGCTGCGCGCGCAGCCGGCAACTACATCATGCGCAACTTCGACCGGGCCGATTCGCTCAAGATCGAACGCAAGGGCAAGAGCGATTTCGTCACCCAGGTGGATCGCGGCGCCGAGGCCGAGATCGTCAAGATCATCCGCAAGCACTATCCGCACCACGCCATTCTGGGCGAGGAAGGCGGCGCCTCCGGCACCGATGACGAGGTGCGCTGGATCATCGACCCGCTCGATGGTACCACCAACTTTCTGCACGCCCTGCCCCACTATGCCGTCTCCATCGGCGTGGAAGTGCGCGGCCGGCTTGAACACGGCGTGGTGTATGCACCGGCCACGCAGGATCTCTACGTCGCCAGTCGCGGCAGCGGCACCACGCTCAACAACAAGCGCGTGCGCGTCAGCAAGGTGAAGGACCTCGAAGATTCGCTGATCGGCACCGGCCTGCCGATCCGCAACCCCGAGATGCTCGACAGCTATTTGCCCATGCTGCGCCGGGTAGCCGAGAACACCTCCGGTGTGCGTCGCGCGGGGGCTGCCGCACTCGACCTCGCCTATGTGGCGGCGGGCCGGCTCGATGGCTTCTTTGAGCTCAATCTCAAGCCCTGGGATATCGCGGCCGGCATCGTGCTGGTGCAGGAAGCCGGTGGCGCTGTCACGGGACTCGTCTCGGGCGACCCGATGACGCATGGCCACATTCTGGCCAGCAACAACAAGCTGATCAGCCTGCTGAAAGACACCGTGGGCACCTTCGTCGCCCCGCAGCCCATTGGCTGACTGAGCGCTTGCCAAGACCCACAAAAAAGGCCGCGATTGCGGCCTTTTTTGTGGGTTGCTGAAATGCCTCAGGGCATTTCGTCGATTTCGGATTTCTCTGGCGGCAGCAGGTCTTCACGTGAAATACCCAGCACCACAGCCAACCCGGTGGAGATGTAGATGGACGAGTAAGTCGCCACCACCACGCCCACGAACAGCGATGCGGCAAAGCTGTGCACGCTCTTGCCGCCCACCAGCAGCAGCGAGCTCAGCACCAGCAGGGTGGTCAAGTGGGTGATGACAGAGCGAAGCAAGGTCTGATTCACCGACAGGTTGATGACTTCAAGAATCTCCATGCGGCGCACAGAGAGCAGGTTCTCGCGGATACGGTCGAAGATCACGATGGTTTCGTTGTTGGAGTAACCAATCAGCGCCAGGATGGCGGCCACCGTGGTGAGATCAAACTCGATCTGGGTAAGCGAGAGAAAACCCATGACCATGATGGCGTCGTGAATCAGCGCCGCGACCGCACCCACCGAGAACTTCCACTCGAAGCGCATGGCGATGTAGACCATGATGCCGAGGAAGGCGAGCAGCAGCGCCAGCGAGCCGTCGCGGGTGAGCTCATCGCCCACCTGGGGGCCCACGAACTCGATGCGACGCAGCTCCACATTGGGCTGGCTGCTCTTGAGCGCGTCGATGATCGCCGTGCTGACCTTGGCAGAGTTGGTTTCTTCGGTCGGCGGCAAGCGGATCAACACATCTTCGCTGGTGCCGAAGTACTGGACCACCGGGTTTTCGTAGTTGGCCCTGGCGAGGTCGGCACGCACCGCATCGAGTTCAACAGCCTGCGGGTAGTTCACTTCCAGCAGCACGCCGCCTGTGAAATCGATGCCGAAGTTCAGGCCCCGGAACACCACCAGCAAGATGCTGGCAACGGTGAGAATGGACGACACCCACAGCCCCGTTTTGCGCTGGGCCATGAAGTTGATATTGGGAACACCGGAGAACATTTTCATGGCTGCTTACCAGATAGGCAGGTCTTTCAGGCGCGCCTTGCGGCCGAAGACAAGCTGGGCCAACGCGCGCGAGCCGACGATGGCCGTGAACTGCGAAGTGAGAATGCCGATGGCGAGCGTGATGGCGAAGCCCTTCACCGGCCCGGCGCCTAGCGCGAACAGCATCACCGTGCCGATCAGCACCGTGACGTTGGCGTCGGCAATGGTAAGAAACGCGCGGTCGTAGCCGTGCTGGATGGCCTCGTGGGGTTTGGCGCCGTTGCGCAGCTCTTCACGGATGCGCTCGTAGATCAGCACGTTGGCATCCACCGCAATACCCATGTGCAGCACGATGCCGGCGATGCCGGGCACGGTGAGCGCGGCGCCCAGCAACGAGAGCACGGCCACCACCAGCACCAGGTTCAGCACTAGGGCCGCGATGGCGAACAGGCCGAACACCTTGTAGTAGATGGCCATGAACAGGCTCACCAGACCAAGCCCCAGCAGCGAGGCGAAAAAGCCCTTCTGGATGTTGTCGGCACCAAGGCTCGGACCCACCGTGCGCTCCTCGACGATCTCCACGGGAGCAACCAGTGCACCGGCCTTGAGCAGCACCGAAAGGTTCTGCGCCTCCTTGCTCTCCAGACCCGTGGTGCGGAACTGGTTGCCGAAGATGCCCTGAATGGTGGCGATCGAGATGATCTCTTCCACATTGCGCTTCTCGCGCAGCGGCACGCCCTCGGCGTTGTAGTTGGTGGTGACGACGGTTTCCTTGAACAGCACCGCCATCGGCTTGCCCACGTTCTTCTCGGTGAACGCATACATGCGCTTGCCGCCCGGGCTGTCGAGCTTCACCGACACTGCGGGCTGACCGTTCTCATCGACGGTGGCGGTGGCGTCCACCAGGTTCGCACCCGCCGCGATGATCTCCCGCTTCAGCAGCACGGGCCGGTTGCCCTCACGGGTGTAAAACAGCTCCGCACCGGGCGGGATGATGCCGCTGGCCGCGGCTGCATCGGCCCCTGCGCCAGAGTCTTCCACCGCGCGGTATTCGAGCGTGGCGGTGGCTCCGAGAATGTTCTTCATCTCGGTGGTGTCTTGCACCGCGGGCAGCTGCACCACGATGCGGCTCAAGCCCTGGCGCTGCACCAGCGGCTCGGCCACGCCCAGTTGATTGACGCGGTTGCGCAGCGTGGTGAGGTTCTGCTCCACCGCGAAATCGACAATGCGCTTGATCTCCAGCTCGGTGAGGCTGGCCGTGAGGCTGGTGGAACCCTCGGGCAGCGCCAGTGCCAGCTCCGGAAATTCCTTGGCGATGGCCTTGCGGGCCGCTTCGCGCAGCGTGGCATCGGCAAACTCCAGCACCGTGCTCTCGCCCTCTTGGCGACGACCGGTGTAGCGGATGCTTTCCTTGCGCAGGAAGTTGGGCAGGTCGGTGACGTAGCGCTGGGCCGCGGCCTTCTTGGCGTCTTCGATATCCACTTCCAGCAGGAAGTGCACCCCACCACGCAGATCGAGTCCCAAGGACATCGGCTTGGCCCCCAGCGCGGTCAGCCAGGCCGGCGTCTTCGCATCGGTGGCGAGTGCCACGATGTAGCTGTTGCCGAGGGCACGCTTCAGTGCATCGGCCGCTTTCAGCTGCTCTTCCGGCGTGGTGAAGCGCAGCACCCAGTGCTGCTTCTCCGCATGCGAGGTTTCGGCCTTGAGCGAGGCGGCCGCGAGAGCCGCTTCGGTCGTGGCTGCAAAGTCCTCAGGCAGCGGTTGACCTGACAGCGTATTGACCTGCACGGCAGGCGCCTGACCGTAGAGATTGGGCAGCGCATAGAGCGCACCCAGCAGGGTGACGAAGACGAGCGTGAGCGTCTTCCAGAGCGGATAGGGTTGCATGGGCTTTGCAGGTGAGAAGGCAGGCTGCCAACCGGCAGCCTGCGGGGTGACTCAAAGTTGCTTCAGGGTTCCCTTCGGAAGCACCTTGGCGATGGCGGATTTCTCCACTTTCACCAGCACGTTGTCGGCAAGGTCGATGGTGAGATACACCTCGCCGAGGCTGATGATGCGACCAGCGAGTCCGCCGACGGTGACGATCTCATCGCCCTTGGCGAGGCTCTCGGTCATCTGGCGGGCTTCCTTCTGCCGCTTCATCTGCGGGCGGATCAACAGGAAGTAAAACAGCGGCACCATCACGATCAGCGGCCAGAAGGCCTCCAGCAGACCGGGGGTCTTGGCAGTGGTGGTGGCAGCTTGGGCGTAGGCGGGGGAAATCAGGAAATCGAGCAGCACGGGCTTGGGTCCGACAAATTGATGAGCGCCGGATTATACGGAAGCGGCGGACCCACGCGGTCAGGCGCTTGGCGCAACCGCGACGACCCTAGAAATTATATCCGAGGAACAGCGAGAGGTTGTC
>CAMTXV010000054.1:0-16039 GCA_947085665.1 uncultured Sinobacteraceae bacterium
CTGCGGCGGTGTCGGGGCACTGGTCGTCGGCATCGGCCACGCCATCGCCGTCGGCATCGGCCGGCGGCGGCGGAGGCGCGTTGCCGAGTACGGCGCAGAGGCCATCCGGCCCGCCCTGTGCGCGGCAGGGGCCAGCGAGTGGTGTGTCGGGGTCCAGCAGCGCGCAAAACGCCTGGCCTTCTGCCGGCGCACTGGCGCGGCAGGCGTTGGCGTAGTCGCGCTGAATGGTGTCGATGCGGAACAGCGTCTGGTTCAGCAGGCACTGGCGCGAGTTGGGGTCGGTGGCACAGCTGCCGAGCGTTGGCGGCAGATTGGCCGGGTCGCTGGGGCTGACGTCGAATAGCGGGTTGTAGGCCTGCAAGCGCAGCAGCGGCGCGGTGAGCGGCCCGAGCGACACGAACTCTTCGTAGCCGGTGAACGGCACGATAAAACCGGCATCGCCCGAGGGATTGATAGCGCTGTATTCCTCCTCGGGGATGATGTAACCGAAGGAGTTGTGGGTGAGCCCGAACAGCATCATGTTGGGGCTGGCCGCGAGGCGGCGCACCGACTGCCCGAAGGTGTTGGTGGCTTCACCCGGCAGGGTGACGATCTCCAGCCCCTCGGCCGCGCCGCCGATGGTGATGCGGCTCACCGCCGTGCGGGCGATGGGGGCGATCTGCGGCAGATTGGTCTGCTGGCTGGCCAGCACCGGGCCGATGCCCGGAATGGCGGCGAGAGGCAGGCTGAGGAAGTCGTAATAGCGGTTGAAGGCACCCGCCGCCGCACCGGCCAGAAACACCGGATTGGTCACTGGCAGCGTGGCGGTGGCCTGTCGCACGCTGAGTGTGGGGGCGAGCGACACCCGGCGCACCGAAGCGCGGCCGAGTTCCGAGAATTCGCAGGGCGCGCTCTGGTCGTCGAGCAGGGCCAGCACGCTCTGGGCGAGGCAGGCGCCGCGGGCGCGGACGCGCGCATAGTCATCGCCGCCCGGCGCGGGGCCAGAGCCGGAGGCATCGGCAATCGCACCGTTGTAATAGATGGCGGTGGCGCCGAAGCGCGACTCCAGAACGTCCTCCAGCCCCAGCGGGTAATCCGCGTGCGGCACGCGGCCGAGGGCGCCGCCGGAGCCCGTGCCGATGGCCGTGGGGTGTGCCGCGTATTGCACCAGTGTGCCCAGCACGCCGCCCAGGCTGTCGCGCGCCTGCAGCACGGCCAGCTGGTCGTCGGTGTCGGCATCGGGGTCGGTCTGGCGCGGCCGGCGGTAGTTGTTGAAGGCGCCATCGCGGCCGGCAGCAAATTGCAGCTCTGCGGCGCGGGCATTCAGCAGGGCGGTCTTGGCGGCCACCACGGCTTCGGCGCGCAGCACGTTTTGCACCCAGTCCTGCGGCACGCCGCCCCAGAGGCCCTGCAAGTCCGCACCCGCGTGGGTGTGGGTTTGGCCCACGAGAATGTGGCTGGCCGGCACGCCGGTTTCGGCGGCGATGGCCTCGGTGAGCGTCTTCTGCACCAGGTTGCCGGCACCCACCGCATCGAGCGTGATGAACAGCGTCTGCACGGTTTCTGCCGCCGTGGCGCCCGGCTGCGAGAGATAGAAAGCGCGCACCCAGGTGTGTTCGCGGGCTTCGTCAGCGCACTCCGCCACCAGGCCAGGGCAGTGGCTGGCGCGGGCGGCGGGGTCGTTGGCGATGAAATCGTTGAAGGGGCCAAAGGCCTCGATGGGACCAAAGCCAAAGCCGCCCAGGTGGAAGCGCTGGGTGACGGACTGCCCGCCCAGGCGGGTTTCCGTGACGCCGGCAATGTGCTCGGCGCGCGGGGTGATGCTGCGGCGGGCGCTGCCCACGCAGAGCTGGCCCGGTGCGCAGGCGGCGGCCACCACGGCGGTATCGCGCACGCGCACCTCCACGGTGTCGCTGGCAGTGGCGCCGTTGTTGTCGGTGGCGGTGAGGCGGAAACCGAACAGCGCGCCCTCGGGGCCTACAGCGGGTGCGGTGAAGCGCAGGGTGGCGGTATCGGCCCCTTGCAGCGTCAGTGCCGCACCGCTGGTCTGGGTCCAGCGCAGCGTGGCCACCGTGCCATCGGCATCGCTGGCGGTGCCCACAAGGGCGACCGCCGCGGCTTCATCCACCAGTTGATCTGGCCCGGCGGAGACGCTGGGCGGCTGGTTGGCCTGCGGCAGATCGCGCACGAGCACGCTGACGGTATCGCTCGCCGTCGCGCCATCGTTGTCGGTGGCCGTGAAGCGGAACACCAGGGTGGACTCGGCACTGACCGCAGGGGCGGTGAAGCGCAGGCTGTTGCTGTCGGCTCCTATGAGCGGGCCGGCATCCGCGCCGGAGATTTGGGTCCAGACGCGGCTGGCGATCTCGCCATCGGCATCGCTGGCGCTGCCGGTGAGGGTGACGGCAGCGCCCTCGTCCACGGCCACATCGCCGCCAGCAGAAACCACTGGCGGCTGGTTGCTGGCCTGTAGATCGCGCACGGTGACGCGCACGGTATCGGGGGCGGAAGCGGTACCGACGTCATCGCTGACCACCAGCTCGAATTGCAGCTCGGTATCGCTGCTCACTGGCGGCGCGGTGAAGGACGGACGGGCGGCGCCGGCATCGCTCAGCGGCGTGTTGGGGCCAGAAAGCTGCCGCCACTGGAAGCGCGTGACGCGGCCGTCTTCGTCGCGCCCGCTGCCCAGCAGCTCGCCGGGCGTGCCCTCTGTCAGATCGAGATCGGGTCCGGCATCGGCCACGGGGGCGCGGTTGTCTGCGCTGGCAGGCTGCACGGTGATGTTCACGGCATCGCTGCCGGTGGCGCCCGCGTTGTCGGTGGCAGTGAGCGTGAAGCCCAGCACGGTGGGCGCAGCCACTGCCGGCGCATCGAAGCTGGCGCTGGCTGAATCGGCATTGCGCAGCACTACGGCGGGGCCGCTGACCTGCTGCCAGGCGAGGCTTGTGACGGTGCCGTCTTCATCGCTGGCCGCACCGCTCAGAGTGACGCTGCTGCCGGCATTCACGCTTTGATCGAGCCCGGCATTCACCACCGGCACGCGATTGCTTTGCGGGATGTCGGTGACCCGCAGCAACACGGTGTCGCTGGCGCTCGCGCCCTGTGCATCGGTGGCGGTGAGGGTGAACTGCAACTCGGCGTCGGTATTCACCTGCGGTGCGGTGAGGCGCAGCGTGGCGCTGTTCGCGTCATCGAGCGTGGCGAGCGGGCCGCTGGTTTGCGTCCATTGCAGGCTCAGGGCGTCGCCATCCGGGTCGGTGGCGCTGCCGGCAAAGGTGAGGGCACTGCCTTCCGTGGCGGTCTGGTCTTCACCGGCTGCGACCGCTGGTGCGCGGTTATCGGCCTCTTGCGGGGCGCCGCCGCCGCAGGCGCTGAGCCACAGCGATGCAAAAAGCACAGGAAGCACAGCACGACCGCCGCGCAGGCAGAACTCTGAAAACATGGACTACTCCTCACCAAACGTTGGCCGCTCGTGATGGCGGCTGAGTCTTTTGTCGGGTGCCGAAGTCAGTTCAGCCCCTTGATGCGCCGGACCTTAGGGCTGGCAGGGGAGGGTGACCAATAGTAAAAGCGGCCTCGCGCTGCGGCGGCAGGCGGTTTGGGCCACAAAAAAGGGGCAGCCGTGGCTGCCCCTTTTGATCAAAACCATGGCCCGATCAAGCGCTTCCTCGAGCCAGGTGACGCTACTTGAAGACCGCGTGATGGCCGTCCCTGGTGCGGCAGTGCAGATCTTGAGCGCCCTGGGTAGGCATCCATGCCCACCCGCCACTGGCGCAACGCAGCCACTGGCTGTTTAGCTAAGTCCCGCTGGCCCAACCGCAGCTCTGACCGGCGTTCTGCTCCTTGAGGTACCCCATCAGCGGTGCAAAGTATTCGACGATGGCGCTGCCATCCATCTGCCGGGTGCCGGTGAGTTTCTCCAGGGTTTCAGGCCAGGGCTTGCTCGCACCTTCCTTGAGCATGGCCATGAACTTCTCACCGGCGGCCTTGTTGCCATACACGCTGCACTCGTGCAGCGGGCCCTTGAAGCCGGCGGCTTCGCAGAGCGCCTTCTGGAACTGGAACTGCAACACGAATGACAGGAAGTAGCGGGTGTACGGCGTGTTGCCGGGAATGTGGTACTTCGCACCCGGATCAAAATCGTCCTCGCTGCGGGGCATTGGCGCCGACACGCCCTGGTAGTCGGCTCTGAGCTTCCACCAGCCGGCGTTGTAGTCGGCAGGCGCAATCTCGCCGTTCATCACGCCCCAGCGCCAGTTGTCCACCAGCTTGCCCCAGGGCAGGAAGGTGATCTTGTCCAGCGCCAGTTTCATCTGCGAGTTGATGGTGGCCTTCTCGTCGGTCTTGGCACCCTTCACGAGGCCGATCTTTTCGAGATGCGCCGGGGTGAGCGAGAGCGCCACGGTATCGCCAATGGCCTCGTGGAAGCCATCGTGCGCGCCGTTCTGGAACAGCGGCGGCAGCGGGTTGTAGAGCATGAAGTAATAGATGTGGCCCAGCTCGTGGTGCACGGTGCTGAGCTGATCTTCGGTGGGTTCGATGCACTGCTTGATGCGCACATCGCCTTCGAGGTTCAAGTCCCACGCCGAGGCATGGCAAACCACATCGCGGTCGCGCGGCTGCACGAGCAGGCTCTTTTCATAAAAACTCTTCGGCAGCGCCGGGAAGCCGATCGAGGTGTAGAACTCCTCGGCCACCTGCGTCATTTTGGTGGCGATGGCGGCATCGGCCTTGCGCTCCATTTCGGCAACATCCACTGCCGATGGCGTGCCCTTGAAGGCGGCGCGCAGGGTCTTGAACTCGGCATCGCGCTGCGCCTTGAGCGTGGCGCTCACATCAAGGCTCGATACGCCCTGGTAGGGCTCCATCAGCGGGTAGAGGTTGCCCCACTGCTGCGCCCACATGTTGCCGAGCAGATGGGCCGGGATCAGCCCGTTCTTGGGCACCACCGCATCGCCGTACTTGGCGTTGAGCTTGCCGCGCACGGCGCAGTGCAGGGCCTCATACAGCGGCTTCACCTGGCCCCAGAGGCGCTCGGTTTCTGCCGCGAATTCGGCCGGCGTCATGTCGTAGCCGGCGCGCCACATCTCGCCCATGTCGGCAAAGCCCGAGGCCTTGGCGGCATTGTTCTGCAACTCGATGAAGCGCACGTAGTCGCTGCGGATGGGCTTGGCCGTGGCGTGCCAACCCGCCCAGGCTTCCGCGATTTCAGCCGGGCTGTTCTTCAGCTCGGTGTTGTCGATGATCTTCTCTATGGCCTGCAAGGTGAGGCATTCCTCGTTGCCGGCAGCGGTAGTGCGGCACCACTTGCCGGTGCCGTAGTTGGCTTCCATCTTGCTGCCGAGCTTCGCCACTTCCTCGCGCTCCTCGGGCTTCTCGGGCGCGGCGGAACCGACGCGGATGAGGTTCAAGGCGCGCGCGGTTTCGGGCTTGAGATCCTTCAGCGCGTAGAAGGGCTTGGCCTGCTGCGCGGCTTCGCCGCTGAAGGCCAGTGCGCGCTCGTTGGCCTTGCTGGCGAGGCGCTGGGTGTCGTCGGTGATGAAGTTGGACTGCACCCACTGCGCGGCCACGATGTCGGGATACATCTTGCGATAGTCGTCGTTGTACTTCGCGATGAAGGCATCGGCCTCGGCTGCCGTGGGGCTCGTGCTGACGGGTGCAGCAGCCGCAGCGGCGGGCGCTTCGGTTTTGCCGCAGGCGGCGAGCAGACTCATCGCGGCAACGGGAATGAGCAGGCGGTGGAACATGGACATGAAATCTCCCTGTGGGGTCGAAAGGGTGTAGATGCCGCAGCGCGGCGAAAGGTTGCTTATTTGATGTCGCCCATCAGCCGCTGCACGGGCTTGGCCAGCAGCAGCATGAAAATGCCGGCGCCAGCGGCCGTGAAGAACACAAACTGGAAGCGGTCGGACATGCCGGCGATATCGTCCTGCGCCAGATGCCCTGCGAGCAGGCCGGCGATGAGCTTGCCGAGTGCCGAGGCGGTGAACCACATGCCGAACATCATCCCCTGATAGCGCGCCGGCGAGAGCTTGTTGACGGCGGCAAGACCCACGGGTGAAAGACACAGCTCACCCATGGTGTGGAAGAGATACGTGAGCAAGAGCCAGGTCGGCGCCACTTTCTCGCCGGCCGCCACATACACCGAAGCCCAGGCCAGCACCGCGAAGCCGAGCGACATTTGCAGCAGCCCCAGCGCGAACTTCAGGGGCGTGGAAGGGTTGAGATTGCGCTTGCCCAGATTCACCCAGAGGGCTGCGAAGAAGGGCGAGAGAATGACGATGAGCAGGGGGTTCACTGCCTGAATCCACGAGGCCGGCATCTCCCAGCCCCACACCACGCGGTCGGTGTGCTCCTTGGCAAACAGGGTGAAGCTCGAACCCGCCTGCTCGAAGCCGCTCCAGAACAGCGCCGCACCCACGAACAGCACCATCACCACCAGCACCCGCTTGCGCTCGATGGGGGTGAGCCCGCCAAACAGCAGCAGCCAGCCAAAGCAGGCTGCCGCCAGCAACACGATGAACACGCCGCTGCTCTTGGCAATGGCGAGCGGGTTGAGCACCAGCGCTCCCATCAGCGCGGCAGCAATCACCGCCACGGCGCCTGCGACGAACAGGCCCACGGCGGTCCAGCCGAAGCGCCGCGAGCGGGCATCGCTGGCGGCATTGCCGCTGCTCACGGGTACCAGCCCGGTGCTGCCCAGATGGTGCTCGGTGAGCTTGTACTGAATGAGGCCGGCCACCATGAACACGCCCGCCGCGCCAAAGCCCCAGTGCCAGCCCACCTTCTCGCCCAGCCAGCCGCACAGCAGCTTGCCGATGAAGGAGCCGAGGTTGATGCCCATGTAGAAAAGTGAATAGCCGGCGTCTTTGCGGGCCGAGTCGGCATCGGCATAGAGCCCGCCCACCAGGGCGCTGACGTTGGGCTTCAAGAGCCCCGTGCCGAGCGCGATGAGTACCAGGCCGATGAAAAAGGTGGCCTGGGTATTGAGCGCCATGGTGAAGTGCCCGGCGGCGATGATCACACCGCCCCAGAACACCGCATTGCGCTGGCCAATCAGCCGGTCGGCGATCCAGCCGCCGGGCAGGCCCGAGAGATACACCGAGGCGGTGTAGAGGCCGTAAATGGCGAGTGCGGTTTCCTTCGATATACCCAGGCCGGGATTCTCGCCCTCCACCATGGCCACCATGGCGAGCACCAGGATGGCGCGCATGCCGTAGTAGGAGAAACGCTCCCACATTTCGGTAAAGAACAGCGTTGCCAGGCCACGGGGGTGGCCCAGCCATTGGGCTTGTTGCATCGGGTTTCTCGAAAGGGGAGCTGGCGCGACCATGCCGCGCAAGTGACGGCAGCGTCAATGCTGCGGCGCAAAATCCGCGCCAGGGGCGGGGTGGCTTGGGACCGCTTCAGCGGCTCAGCCACCAGGCGCCTGCCAGCAGCAGACCCGCGACCGCCGCGAGAGCGAGCACCGCGCGGCGCGGCTTGCCCGTCGCCACCAGGTGCTCCGCAGGCCGGAAGTGCCGGCGCAGCAAATCCAGGTTGCGGCGGTTGCTGCGGTAG
The DNA here is from genome assembly GCA_947085665.1 of uncultured Sinobacteraceae bacterium. GTDB lineage: Bacteria > Pseudomonadota > Gammaproteobacteria > Nevskiales > Nevskiaceae > Stagnimonas. The sequence goes on from CAMTXV010000054.1 coordinate 7,540, forward strand.
GCCACGTCGACGAGATCGCCCAGCACCGGCACCAGGCCTGACACCGCATCGATGGCGACATTGCGCGCCATCTTCAGCTTGAGCTCCATCGGCGCGCCCAGCCGATGCGCCTCGTAGATGAACCAGCTGCCCAGAGCCAGGCCCGCGGCATCGCCGATGCCGGGGATGAGGCCAATCACCGCATCGAGCCCCACCTTGATGTTGGTGCCGGGGATGCGAATGGCTTCGTCCAGCACCTTGGCGACGCGCTCGACGCGGTGTAGTGCCTCGGGGCTGGCAAGGGGGGAGCGGACGGTCGGCTGTTCAGGCATGGCGGGCGGCGGGTGGGCATTCGTTACACTGCCGGCCAGTTTCACACACCGTTCTGAACCGATGCGCGCACTTTCCCACCTGGGCTACTGGCTTGCCTGGCTGCTGTTCAGGCCCCTGCTGGCGCTGGTCAAGTTCAGGGTCACTCCGCAGGAGCTGCTCGAACGCCTGCAACTCGACCCCGCCAAGCCCATCTGCTTCGTGCTGCCGCAGCGCTCGTGGATTGATCTCTTCGCACTCGACAAGGTCTGCCGTAGCTTGGGCCTGCCGCGGCCGCAGCGCACAGGTGTGGCCCTGCCCTCGGCCGGTCGCGCTGGTTGCGTGTATCTGCCGGCCCTGCTCGAAACCCGGGTGCGCCACACCGAGCTTTCGCAGGTGCTGGTGTCGGCGGCAGGCGATGCCGACTTCGATATCCAGATCGTGCCGGTGTCGATCTTCTGGGGCCGAGACCCCGGCAGCGAGCAGAGCCTGTTCAAGCTGATCTTTGCCGACAACCCGCAGGCGGGCGCGGTGCGCAAGCTGTTCATCATGCTGGTGAACGCGCGCAACATGCTGGCCAATTTCGCCCAGCCCATCGGCTTCCGCAGCTACATCGCGCAAGAAAAAGACGCCGACCGCGCGGTGAAGAAGATGATCCGCGCCGTGCACTTCCACTTCCTGCGCGCGCGCACCGCGGTGCTGGGGCCGGAGCTGCCGCCGCGGCGCCTGATGATCGAGCAGGTGGTGGCCTCCCGCCTCGTGCGCCAGGCCATCGAGGCCGAGGGCAAGACCAAGAACCAGACCATCGAGCAGGCCACCAAGCGCGCACGCCGCCTGGCTGATGAGATTGCCGCCGGCTATTCGAGTGCGGCCATCAATTTCGTCGAGCGCCTGCTGAGCCTGTTTGTGTGGGAGCGCGTGTTCAAGGGCATCGACGTGCGCGGCCTCGATGCCATCCGCGATCTGGGCCAGAGCCACGAGATCATCTATCTGCCCAGCCACCGCAGCCATGCGGACTATTTGCTGCTGAGCTACATCCTCTATCACCACGGCATGGTGCCGCCGCACATCGCCGCCGGCATCAACCTCAACATGCCGGTGGTGGGCGGGCTCTTGCGCCGCTGCGGTGCGTTCTTCATGCGCCGCAAGTTCACGGGCGACCCGCTCTACACCGCCATCTTCCGCTCGTATGTGGATGCCCTCGTGGCGCGTGGCTACGCCATCGAGTTCTTCCCCGAGGGCGGCCGCAGCCGCACCGGCCGCCTGCTGGCGCCCAAGACCGGCCTGCTGTCGATGGTGGTGGAGTCCGCCCTGCGCCAGCGCACCCGGCCAGTGGCCCTGGTGCCGATCTACATCGGCTACGACAAGGTCTGGGAAGTGGGCAGCTACTTCAAGGAATTGAAGGGTGCCAAGAAGGAGAAGGAGTCGGTGGAAGGCCTGCTCAAGGCCAGCAAGATTCTGGGCAAGAGCCACGGCAAGGCGTACCTGAACTTTGGCGAGCCGCTGCTGTTGCACCCCTATGCCGACGCCCAGCTACCGGGCTGGCGCGAGGCCTTCATGCCGGGCACCGACACCCGGCCCAATGGCTATTCGATGTTCGTGCGCGAGCTGGCCGAGGAAAACGCGCGGCGCATCAATGCCGCTGCGGTAGCCAACCCCTGCAGTCTGGCTGCCACGGCCCTCTTGGCGAGCCCGCGCGGGGCGGCGAGCGAAGACGAGATCGTCGAGCAGATTGGCCACCTCGCCTGGCTGTTGAAGGGCGAGCCCTACAGCGAGCACATGGTGGTGCCGGATGCCAATCCCCGCGCGGTGCTGGAGTGGTCCATGCCGGTATCGCGCATCGTGCGGGTGCCGCATGAGTGGGGTGCGCTGGTGGGTGCGGCCGACCGCGACGCGGTGCTGCTCACCTACAACCGCAACAACATCCAGCACCTGTTCGCCGTCCCCTCGTTCATTGCCAACCTCTTCCGCACCCGCGCCAAGCTGCCGGAAGACGCCATCGTCACCGGCTGCCGCGCGCTGTATCCCTTCCTGCGCACCGAGTATTTCCTACGCTGGTCGCCCGACGAAGTGGAGCCCGTGGTGCGCCGCTGGCTGGCGGTGATGACCAACATCGGCCTCCTGAAGCGCGAGGGCGACGACCTCTGGCGGCCCGATGTGACCACGCCGGCCTACTCCACCCTGGCCATGCTGGGACGCATCCTCGCCGAAACGCTGGAGCGCTACGGCATGACCGCGCTGCTGCTGGCCGACGAGTACCGCAACAACACCGGCCTCGCAAGGGACAAGTTCGAGAAGGACTGCCGCCTGCTGGCCGAGCGCATGGCCGTACTCACCGGCCGCGAGGCGCCTGAGTTCTTCGACCCGGCGCTGTTCAAGGGGTATCTCAATACCCTGATCGGCGTCGGTCTGGTGCGGGTGGATGCCGACTCCAAGCTCATCGTCGATGCCCGCATCGAGCGCATCGCCGAGCGCTCGCTGGAACTCTTGTCGGACGAAAGCCGTCAGACGCTGCTGCAACTGCTGTCCCGCCGTCACGCCGCAGCCCTGCCAGCAGCCCCCTAATTTGCTGGCTAGCCAAAGTCCACCCGGCGCTGTAATTTGCGCCGCTGATCCACAAGCCCCATCCCCAAGGATTCATCCATGTCTCTCACCCTCAAGCGCTCCGCCTTCGCCGTGGCGATCGCCGCTGCCCTCGCCATTTCTGCCTGCAAGAAGGGCGACGAAGCCCCCAAGACCGTCACCGCCGAAGACCTCAAGACCGACGCGCAGAAGTTTGGCTACGCCATCGGCGTTGATCTGGCCAAGTCGCTTGCCCCGGTGAAGGACGATGTGGACATCAAGGCGCTCGAAGCTGGTCTCGACTCCGTGTTTGCTGGCGGCGAGCCCGTGCTCGACGACGCCACCCGCGAGCAGATCAAGAACAGCGTTGCCGAAAAGCTCCAGAAGAAGCAGATGGAAGAGCGCACCGCCACCGCCACCAAGGCCAAGACCGAAGGTGAGGCTTTCCTCGCCGAGAACGGCAAGAAGGCCGGCGTCACCACCACCGCTTCGGGCCTGCAGTACGAAGTGATCACCGAAGGTTCGGGCACCGGCCCCAAGGCCACCGACACCGTCACCGTTCACTACAAGGGCACGCTCATCAACGGCGAAACCTTTGACAGCAGCTACGACCGTGGCCAGCCGGTGAGCTTCCCCCTGCAGAACGTGATTCCGGGCTGGACCGAAGGCCTGCAGCTGATGAAGCCGGGTGCGAAGTACAAGTTCGTCATCCCCTCGGCTCTCGCCTACGGCGAGCGCGGCGCAGGTGCCAAGATCGGCCCCAACTCGACGCTGGTGTTCGAAGTGGAGCTGCTCAACCTCGGCGAAGCCAAGCCCGCCGAAGCGCAGAAGTAAGCGCGAGAGCGACAAAGAAAAAGGCGACCTTCGGGTCGCCTTTTTTGTGTCTGCTGGGCTGCCTCTAGCAGTCCTTGCCAGCCTCGCGCGCTCTGGAGACGCGCTGCTGGTATTCCTCTTCCGTCATGCGGGAGTTGCTGCCGTCGGGCTGCTGAATCATCAGACGATAGGCCGTGCGCTCTTCCAGAAACGACAGTCGCTCCCTGGCCTCTGTGCAGCGCTTGGCTTTTGCCGCAGCGGTTTCGGCGGGCTTGGCTGGGGTGTTGCTGTCTGCTGCCGTGGCGGGTGGCGGCGGTGCGGCCGGGGCATCGAGCGTGACGCCGGGCTGCATCTGGGCCTGGGCGCTGCGTTGCGCGGGCTCGCGCACAGCGCCATCGGGCGGCGGTGTTTGCGTGTAGTGCACCTGCCCGCTGGCATCGCGCCATTTGTAGACCGTGCCCGCCGCAGCAGGCAGGGCAAGGAGCGTCGACAGCAGCAAGGGGGCGAGAAGGCGGGGTCTGCGCATGGCGATTCGGCGGTGTGCTCTGGTGTTGCGAGTTCTACGCGCTGCCATCGGGGGCTGCAAGCGGTGCGGCCGCAGCGCTGCCCGGCGGTGTGGCGGCGTGGCCGAGCGGATTCCATTGCAGATACCCCGCCACCAGCGCGAACAAGGCCGCATGATGCTGCGCCAGTGCTGCGGGCTGCTGGAAGAAGGCCTCGGCCACCACGCACCAGAATTCCGCCGGCGCGGTGGCGCCGTAAGGATCGAGCACCGGCGGACGACGGTGCCGCTTCAGGCGCGCGAACTCGGCCGACATCACGGCCGACCATTCGCCGTAATCGGCCAGCGGTGGCGCTCCCTCGGTTTCGGGGTTTTCGCTATCGAGCGCGTGCGCGAACTCGTGGATGACCACCTGAACCGGATCCCCCGCGAGGGCGGCTTCTACATCCGCCCAGGACAGCACCACCTGGCCGGGTCCGTGCTCGCCGATGCGCTCGTCCGGGGCATCGTCCACCAGCTCCAGGCCATCGTCCGACAAGGACTCGCGCGGCGGCGGTACCAGAAAGGCGCCGGGGTAGAGCAGCACTTCATGCACGGTGGGGAACAGCGGCTCGGCCTCGGCACCGGCCTGCACGCGCAGCAGGCAGGCCATGCCGGCAATGGTGTGGCGCTGGGCGTCATCCACCACCAGCCCCGCACAGCCGATGAAACGCTTCTGGCGCAGAAAGCGCTCGCACTGCTGCTGCCATCGCTGCTGCTGGCGGGCATCGAGATGCACCAGCTGCGGCGGGGCAAGGGCGTGCAGCAGAGCGGCATCAAAGCGCTGCGCGCCCGGGGCAGCGATGGCACCGCGATGCGGTTTGCCACGCCGCCAGAGCCACAACAGCAGCGCACTGATCACAGCTGCGACGGCAAGAGAAGCGATCAGTCCTTCCATTCCTTGAATGACTCTTCGGTAGCGCCCGGCGGCGGACGCACCGGGTTGCGCTTGTTGCGCAGGTAATAGGTGATGGGCGTGGCCGCGAGGCCCAGCACGATGATCAGCGTGAGTGCGGCGTAAAGCATGGGCTTCTCCGATGGAACGCGGTGCGCGCGAGTGTGCGCTGGCAATCTGTCGCCGCGCTTAAAGCGCTTCGAGCTTGGCCAGCGACAGCATCAGCCATTTGGTGCCGCTCTTGGCAAAGCGGATCTCCACCCGGGCGCGCTCGCCGTCGCCATCGAAGCTCAAAATCACGCCCTCGCCGAAGCTGGCGTGGCGCACGCTCTGGCCCATGCGGTAGCCCAGGGTGCCGCTCGCCGCATAGCTTTCCTGGGCCATGCGCGCCGGCACGCTGGGCCGGCTCAGGTAGTAGCCCTCCTGCTGCCGCTCGCGCCAGGCATTGGGTTCGCTGTAGCCCGAGCCCATGCGCGGCACCGCGCTGCCGTAGCCACCGCCGCCAAAGGCATTGCGGCTGGACTGCACGCCAAATGCCGAGCGCAGCACGCCGGCGCGCGGGCGCATCTCCACCACCGTGTCGCTGGGAATTTCCTTCAGAAACTGCGAGGGCGCGCAGATCTGTTCCACGCCGTGGATGCGCCGCGACTCGGCGTAGCTGATGAAGAGTTTTTCGCGTGCGCGGGTGATGCCCACATAGGCCAGCCGCCGCTCTTCTTCGAGATTGCCCTCTTCCACCGCCCGCAGGCTGGGGAACAGGCCGTTCTCAAGCCCCACCAGAAACACCACCGGAAACTCCAGACCCTTCGCCGAGTGCAGCGTCATCAGCTGCACTGCATCCTCGCCCTGTGTCGCCTGGCCTTCGCCGGCTTCGAGTGCGGCGTGCATCAGAAACTCGGTGACGGGGTCAGCACCCTCGGCCAGGCCTTCCGGCTTCTCGAAGGATTTGGCGGCGTTGATGATCTCGTCGAGGTTTTCGAGCCGCGCTTCGGCCTGCTCGCCCTTCTCTTTCTTGAAGTGCTCTTTCAATCCACTGGCGTGGATCACCTTCTCCATCTTCTCGGCCAGCGGCAGCTGCCGCGTCTGGCCGTCGAGCAGATCAATGGCATCGAGAAACGCGGTGAGCGCGCCGCTGGTGCGGCCGAGTGCGGCGCTGCCGTGACGCGCGGCCTTCCACAGGCTCAGGCCGTTCTCGCGGGCAAAGGCGCGCAGGCGCTCCAGCGAGGTGGTGCCCACACCGCGCGGCGGCGTGGTGAGCGCGCGCTCGAAGCTCACATCCTCATCACGATTCACCAAGAGGCGCAGCCAGGCGAGCGCGTCTTTCACCTCCATGCGCTCGAAGAAGCGCACGCCGCCGTAGATGCGGTACGGTAGCCGCGCGCGGATGAGGGACTCTTCCAGCACACGGCTCTGCGCATTGCTGCGGTAGAGCACGGCAAGGTCGCTGTGGCGGCCCTTGCCGTCGAGGTATTCCTTCATGCGATGCGCGACGAACTCCGCCTCGTCGTACTCGTTGTAGGCGGCGTAGAGCGCAATCGGCTCGCCTTCGCGGTCGTCCGTCCACAGGTTCTTGCCCAGCCGCCCGCTGTTGTTGCCGATGAGCCCGTTGGCGGCCTTCAGAATGGTTCCGGTGGAGCGGTAGTTCTGTTCGAGCTTCACCAGCTCGGTGCCGGCGAAGTCGCGGCTAAGCTTGTGCAGGTTCTCTACCTTGGCCCCACGCCAGCCGTAGATGCTGTTGTGCGTGACCACGCCATTGGCTATGAAGTTGTGGGTACGTTCGATGTCGAGGTCGTAGACGGTCTGTGTCGTCGCTGCCGTTCGCTCGATCGCTTCAACACGCACAAACCCTGCAGTGGTGGACATCACCATGCCAGGCTGTATGTGTGCGGCGGCAATGAGGGGCAGTGAGCGAGAGTGGATATGTGCCTGCCGCAGCAGCATGGCGTCGCCGCCGAAGGCCTGCTGGATGCGCTCGGCCAGCGTCATGAGGGCTCCGTAGTCGGCCATGGCCGTTTCGAAGCGCCAGGAGCGCGAGCGAGCCTTAGCCCTGCGCACGGAGAGTCCCAGCGCCTCCAGCGTTTCACGACCCACATCGTCGTTGCCCACGAGGCTGATGCGATGCAGAGGTGCCCCCCGGCGTGATTCGCCACACAGTGTTACTACGATGTTGCGACGATTGCTGTTGCGCGACTGAGGTGCATGGTGCGGGGCTTCTGCGGAGAGGCCGATATCTTCGAGTAGTCGCAGAGCAGAAGCATGGGTATCGAGACTGGAAAACAGTTCACCGAGAAAGCGCGCATCGTGAACATAACCTGCTGTGCCTTTGCCCTTGCGGGCAACGAAGGGAAAGGTTGGGAGGCCATAGCGCAGCGAGAGCTGCACCTCCGCGATCCGCGCGGCATTCTCAGAATCGTGAACGGCTACCACCCACAGTGCATCGGCATGTTCTTGGAGCGCACGTTGCTTGAAGCCAACCATCGGCCGTGCCTGGCCCTGGGTGTAGACCTGCGATGTGCCAATGCGCCAGCCCACGCCGCGCTTGTGCATCAGATAGACGAAGTGCGCTTGAGCCACTTCACCCAATAAATAGCCAGCAAAGTGCATGTGCTCGCGCGTGGAGCCAAGCACTTCACCGTTGGCAAGATGAAGCCGCACCAGCGGCTGACGCTTCTGACGCCGATGCGCACGTAGCACGGTAGCCGGGCCAAAGCGTCCAGCGCCGAGCGCAGTCATCACCAGATCGCCTGCCTTGATCGACTCGATAGGTGCGCACCGACCATCCTGCATGCTGACACGCGTGCCTGCAGCAAGACATTGGTCGTCGTCGCCCACGGCAAAAATCTTCGCCTGCGTGCCGCAGAGCACCTTGAGCCAGAGGTATTGCAGCGTGTTGGTGTCCTGAAACTCATCCACCAGCACATGGCGGAACTTCTGGTGGTAGTGCTGCTGCACGGCAGCGCTGTCGCGGCAGAGTTCATAGGCGCGCAGCAGCAGTTCGGCGAAGTCGACCAGCCCCTGCGCCTCGCACTGCTGCTGGTAGAGCGTGTAGGCGCGCACCAGCTGGCGCTGCATGAAATCGCCCGTGTCCTGCATCGTGTGCGGGCGGCGGCCTTCTTCTTTTTGCGCGTTGATCCAGCCCGTCACCATCTTGGGCGGGAAGCGATCCTCCGGCAGTTCGATCTGCTTGCAGAGGCGCTTGACCATGCGGCTCTGATCATCGCTATCCAAAATCTGGAAGCTCTGCGGCAGACATGCTTCCTTGAAGTGCAGGCGCAGCATGCGGTGAGCAATGCCGTGGAAGGTGCCCACCCACATGGTGCGCGTCGGCACGCTGACGAGCTGCTCCAGACGCCCGCGCATCTCGTTGGCTGCTTTATTGGTGAAGGTGAGATCGGAAGAGC
>CAMTXV010000055.1:0-2275 GCA_947085665.1 uncultured Sinobacteraceae bacterium
AACCCCTCCCCGCAAGGGGGGGGTCCCCTGCGGCCCTTATGACAGTCGCTGGTTCTTGTGGCGCACACCAAGCCCCCCTCCCCCTTGCGGGGAGGGGCTGGGGGAGGGGGCTCGCTCGCTCGAATACCCTTCCGGGAGCCGGGCTAGAGCGCAAAGGTCGGCTATAGCGGCTGCAACTCGAAGAGCGCGACTTCAGCAAACAGATTCGGCAGCAGCCGGCTCAGCAGCCCGCCTTCACGGGCGTGATTGAGCAGCGCGCGGTCGGTGATCTTCCAGCGCCGGGCGGCGCACAGCGCCTCGAAGTCCTTCACGGTGCAGAGGTGAATATTGGGGGTGTCGAACCAGCGCTCGGGCAGCGAGGCCGTCACCGGCATCTGGCCGCGCAGCAGGGCCGAGCGCACGCGCCAGTGCCCGAAGTTGGGAAAGGTGACGATCACGGTCTTGCCCACGCGCAGCATTTCTTCCACCGCCACATCGGGCCGCTGCAGCGCCTGCAGCGCCTGCGTCATCACCACGAAATCGAAGGCGGCATCGCCGAAGTCCGACAGCCCCTTGTCGAGGTCGGCCTGAATCACATTCACGCCGCGGGCAATGCAGGCGGCCACGTTATCGGCATCGATTTCCAGGCCGTAGCCACGCACCTGCTTGTGCTGGGCCAGGTGCGCCAGCAGGGCGCCGTCGCCACAGCCCAGGTCCAGCAGGCGCGAGCCGGGCTCCACCCACTCGCTGATCAGCTTGAGGTCTGGCCGCTGCAAGGTGGGCGCACTCATGGTTGTTCCGCGGCCACGCGGGCGAGGTAGCTCTGCAGCAGACGGTGGTACTGAATGATGGGCATCAGGAAGTCATCGTGGCCAAGTTCCGATTCGATCTCGACATAGCTCACGTCCTTGCCGGCGGCCACCAGGGCCTCGACGATCTCGCGCGAGCGGGCTGGCGAAAAGCGCCAGTCGCTGGAGAAGGCAATCACCAGAAAACGCGCCTGCGCGGCCGCGAAGGCACTCACCAGACTGCCGCCGGCATCGCGCGCGGGGTCGAAGTAGTCCAGTGCCTTGGTCATCAACAAATAAGTGTTGGCATCGAAGCGATCGACAAAGCTCTGGCCCTGGTGGCGCAGATAGCTCTCCACTTCGAACTCGACATCAAAGTTGAAGCTGGGTGTGGCGGCTTTGAGCTCCACCCCGAACTTCGCACGCATGGCGGCGTCGCTGAGGTAGGTGATGTGGCCCAGCATGCGCGCCAGCTTCAGGCCCCGCGAGGGCACCACGCCGTGTTCGTAGAAATGCCCGCCGTGGAAGTCCGGGTCGCTGAGGATTGCCTGCCGCGCAATCTCGTTGAAGGCGATGTTCTGCGCCGAAAGCTCTGGCGCGCTGGCAATGACGATGGCGTGGCGAATGCGCTCGGGGTAGGCGATGGCCCATTGCTGCACCTGCATGCCGCCCAGCGAGCCGCCGATGACCGCAGCCCAGGCGCCAATGCCGTAGTAATCCGCCAGTACCGCCTGCGAGCGCACCCAGTCGTTGACGGTGAGCAGCGGAAACTCCGGGCCCCAGGGCTTGCCGGTCTCCGGGTTCAGGGTGTTGGGGCCGGTGGAGCCCTTGCAGCCGCCGAGATTGTTGAGCGCCACCACAAAGAAGCGCTCGGTGTCGATGGGCTTGCCGGGACCCACGCAGTTGTCCCACCAGCCGGGTTTCTTGTCGTCTTCGCTGTAGGTGCCGGCCACGTGGTGATCGCCCGAGAGCGCATGGCAGATGAGCACCGCATTGCTTCTGGCCGCGTTGAGCGTGCCGTAGGTTTCCACCATCAGCTCGAAGCCGGCCAGCGCGCGGCCGCAGTCGAGCGGCAGCGGATGGTCGAAGGTGATCTTCTGCGGCGCGACGACGCCGACCGAACGCCCCTGGGTCATTGCGCGCGCATCAACGGAACAGCAGCGGCAGGGGCACCAGGCGGATGAGCACCTGCAATGCCAGCATCACCACCAGCGGCGAGAGGTCGAGCCCACCCAACAGCGGCACGAAGCGGCGCACCGGGCGCAGCAGCGGCTCGTTGAGGCTGTAGAGAATGTTCGCCGTCGGGTTGTTCACGCCGGGGCCCATCCAGCTCAGGATGGCCTGCACGAACAGCGACAACGTGTAGAGGTTGATGGTGAGCACCACGCACTTCAGCAGCGCGAACCAGAGCACCGCCAGCGGCGAGGCACCGCCGCCCATCCAGCTGCCGATGAGCGCGATGTAGAGGACGGCGATGACGTAGAGCACCAGGAGGGCGGCGCTGTCGA
>CAMTXV010000056.1:0-9530 GCA_947085665.1 uncultured Sinobacteraceae bacterium
ACGTGTGCTCTTCCGATCTGCCCTCACAGCAAGCTGCGCAGCAGCGAGCGCCCTCACAGGCCGAAGGCCGCCCTCACCGAGCTCGCAAGGCTTCCACCACCGGCTGTCTGGCGGCTTTCAGCGCTGGCGGCAGGCCGCCCAGGAGGCCAATGGCCAGCGCCCAGCCCAGGCCTTTTTCCATGAGTGCTGGCGTCACGGCGAAGTTGAAGGCCACCTGGGTGAAATTGCTGCCGAGGGTGGACACGCTCATGTTGTTGAACAGCCCATAGGCCATCGCGGCGCCCAGCACACCGCCGCTGAGCGCCAGCAGCATGGCCTCGGCCAGCACCGAGAGCGCCACCGGCAGGCCGCCGAACCCAATCGCACGCAGGGTGGCAATTTCCACCTGCCGGGTGGAGACGGCTGAGTACATGCTGTTGAGCGCGCCAAACAAGGCGCCGATGGCCATGATGCTGGCCACCACGCGCGTGAGCAGGCCAATCTGCTGCGTGAATTGCTTCGACTGGCTGGCGAAGTATTCGAGTTCGGGCAGGGCATCCACCTGCAGGCGCGGGTCGGCCGTCACGGTGGCGCGAATCGCTTCGATGGACTCCGCGCGCTCCATCTGCGCAATCACGGTGGAGGCCGAGTTGCCGCGCCCGAAGGCGGAGCGTGCGGTATCGGCGTCGGTCCACAGCTCGGACTCATGCGCATCGCCGCCCGATGCGAACTGGCCCACCACGGTCCACTCCGAGCCACGGAATTTCAGCACCGAACCGAGCGTGACGCCGTCGAACTGATTGGCTGCGCCCCGGCCCACCACGATTTCGCGCAGGCCCGGCGTGAACCAGCGGCCCTGGGTGAGTTGCACCTCCGGGCGCAGCCGCAAGCCCGCAGGCTCCACCCCGCGCAGCGAGACATTCACATCGGCGCGCTGCGCGCCGGTGCCGCGCTTGAGTTCGGTGATCACCACCACTTCCGCTGAGGCCAGCGGCCGACCCTGGGCGTCGCGCACCACGCCCGGCAGCTCGCGCAGAATCGGCACGCTGTCGGGCCCCAGCACCGACGACAGCTCGGCCGTCACGCCAGCCGAAATAAACAGCACGCGGTCGGTCTTGCCAGTGGCCTTGAGCGTGACGCCAAAGCCCTGCGCCATGGCGAGCAGCGCCACCAGCACGGCGACCACCCCAGCGATGCCGATGACGATCACCAGCGAGCTGCCGGCCCGCTGCGGCACCGCGCGCAGGTTCATCCAGATGATGGCGAGAATCTGCTGCAACGTTAGCGTCCGCTCAGGCCATCGACAATGGAAAGCCGCATGGCTTTCAGGGCCGGCGGCAGGCCAACCAGCAGCCCCACGCCGAACATGCTGGCAAAGGCCACCTGCCACACCCGCGCATCGGCGGTGATGGGCGGAAACTGCACCGGCGCATGGGCCAGCCCCTGCATCACCAGCGTGGCCAGCCCCATGCCCATGAGCCCGCCGATGACGCAGATCAGCAGCGACTCGGCGATGACCAGCAGCAGCACCATGCGATTGGTGAAGCCCAGCGTTTTCAGCACCGCCAGTTCGGGAATGCGCTCGCGCACCGCCTGGCTCATGGTGTTGCCGGTGAGCATGAGAATGGTGAAGAACACCGCGCCGAGAATGGCGTTGAGGATGAGCGAGAGATTGCCCACCTGCCGCACGAAGTTGAGCTGGAACTCCTTTTCAGTCTGCGTCTTGGTTTCGTCTGGCGAGTTCTCGAACAGCGCATCGATGCTGCGGCTGATGCGCTCGGACTGATTGGGATCACTGATGCGCAGCACGAAGATGCCGGCATTGCCCTGGCCAAACTGCCGCGCCTCGTCGAAGTAGTCGTAGCGCAAGTACATGTTGCCCATGCGCGGGCAGCTGCTCTCGGTCACGTCCTCGAAGATGCCGGCCAGCTCGAACTGCCAGTCGCGCCGGCCGTCGGTCTGGGGCCAGATCTGCGACAGCAGGGGAATCGGCTCGCCGAGTTTCCAGCCGAAGCGGTCGGCCAGCTGACGCCCGGCGATCACGGCGGTGCGGGAGCTTTTCCAGGCCGCTGCCTGCTCGGGTGGCAGGCGGCATTCGGTGAAGGTGGCGAGCCAGCGGTCGGGATCTACCGCGAACTGCGGGAAGAAGTTTTTTTCATCCTTGTAAACGCCGCCGAAGAACTGCGACCAGGACACCTGCTCCACGCCTGGCACTGCTTCAATCTGCGGCAGGAGCCGCATCGGCAGCGGGCTGGTGAACGAGACGCGCGCCTGGGTGATGAGCAGATTGGCCGAGATGCGCTGCGTGCCGCCGCTGAACAGCGAATTGGCCGCCTGCAGCAGCCCCAGCAGCAGGAAGGCCGCCACCAGCGACAGCAGCGTGAGGATGGTGCGCACCTTCTTGCGCCAGAGGGTGGCCCAGAGCAGGGGGAAATACTTCATGGAAAAGTCTCTGCGCTTTTCGCTCCCCTCCGCCTTGCGGGGAGGGGCTGGGGGAGGGGGTTCTGCGGCGTGAGAGGACAGCAGTCTTTCAACGCGGCACACCCCGTCCCTGACCCTCCCCGCAAGGAGGAGGGGATCAAAAACACAGACGAGCCCATTACAGCGAGGCCTCAGCCGCCAAGGCGCCTTTATCCATATGCACCTGATGCGTGGCGTACTCGGCAGCCTTGGGGTCGTGCGTGACCATGATGATGGTCTTGCCGTGCTCGCGGTTGAGCGTCTGCAACAGGCTCAGAATTTCATCGGCGGTCTTGCGGTCGAGATCGCCCGTGGGTTCGTCGCAGACCAGCAGCGTGGGGTCGGCCACCAGGGCGCGGGCAATGGCCACGCGCTGGGCTTGTCCACCAGAGAGTTCGTTGGGCTTGTGGCTGGCGCGCTCGGCCAGGCCCACCACCGTGAGGGCAATGCGCGCGCGGTGGGTGCGTTCGCGGGCGGAGAGATGAGTGAGCAGCAGCGGCAGTTCCACGTTCTTCTGCGCCGTCAGCATGGGCATCAAGTTGTAGAACTGGAACACGAAGCCCACATGCCGCGCGCGCCAGGCGGCGAGTGCCGAAGATCCTAAGTTGTCGATGCGCTCGCCGGCCACCAGCACCTGCCCGCTGGTGGGTTGGTCGAGCCCGCCGATGAGGTTGAGCAGCGTGGTCTTGCCGGAGCCCGAGGGCCCCATGAGCGCCAGAAAATCACCAGCGGCCACATCGAGATCGAGGCTTTTCAGCACCTCCACACTCTGCTTGCCGCGCGTGTAGGTCTTGGTGACGCCACGAATGGCGACGATGGGGGCAGGGCGGTTGGAGTTCGCTTCCATCACGGGCTCCTATTGCGGTTGGATGGTGTTGCCGTCGGCCAGCGTGGCGAAGTCACCGATGGCCAGCGACTCGCCGCCGCTCAGGCCCTCCGTGATGCTCAGCTGGCCATCGGCTGCGGCTGCGCTCTGCACCGGCTGACGCTTCACGGTGTTGCCGTTCACCACAAACACCGCACCCTCGTGCACGGCTTCGGCCGGTACCAGCACGCGGCGCGGGGCGGTTTCGGCGCTGGGCGCCGGCGCGTCGTCGGCGAGAAAGCTCACGCGCGCGCCCATGTCCGGCAGGATGCGCGCGTCGATGGCCTCCCCAGGCTGTCGAGTAAAGCCCACACGCACCTTCACGGTGGCCTTGCTGCGATCTGCCGTGGGAATGATGGCAATCAGCTCGGAGGGAATTTCCCACTCCGGGTAGGCATTGAGCTTGGTGCGCGCCTTCTGGCCGGCCTTCACCTTGTTGAGGAAGTTCTCATTCACGTCCACTTCCACTTCCAGCGAGTTCATGTCCACCAGCGTTCCCAGGCCGGTGCGGGTACCGGCGCCACCGGCCGAAAGCGGCGAGATCAGCTCGCCGGGCTGCGCGTTTTTCACGGTGATGACACCTGCGAAGGGCGCGCGCACCACGGTGTCGTCGAGACTGCGCTGGGTGACCAGCCGCTGCTGCTGGGCCACGCGCACGCCCTGCTCGGCACTCGCCAGCCGGGCCTTGAGCTGTGCTTCGGCCGTGTTGGCGTTGTCGGCGGCCGATTGCGGCACCAGACCTTTCAGCACCAGATCGCGGTTGCGCCGCGCATCGCGCTCGGCATTGGCGAGCGAGACGCGAATCTCGGCCAGCTGTGCACGCGCCTGCTCGATCTGTGCCTCGCTCAGGCCCAGCTGCGCATCAAGATTGCTCGGGTCGAGCCGTGCCAGCACCTCGCCCTCGGCCACCTTCTGGCCTTCCTCGAAATTGATTTCACTGACCTTGCCCGTGAGCTTGGCCGACACCGTCGCCTGCCGACGCGCCACCACATAGCCCGAGGCATCCAGCACCGAGCCACTCGCGCCGGTCGCCGCACTGCCGCCGTTGACCGTGGCCTGCACGATGCGCACGGGCACTGCGCTCTCGCCTTTCAGCCAGTACGCCGCGGCAGCGCCGAGCACGAGCAGGGCCGCCACGATCCAGGGCCATTTCGGACTGGCGCGCGGCGCGAGATTGCCGCTGCGGTCGATGGAAAGTTGCCTTAAGAGATCCGCCTGGGAAGACATGGTTTCGTGCGTCCTTCAATGCTTGTGTGGCGAGAATGCCACGGACGGAGGCGGCGAAGAACGGGCACAAAAAAGCCCGCTATGAGCGGGCTTTTCAATGCGGCCGAGGTGGCTCAATGAGCGGTATGCAGGCCGCACTCGCGATTGGCTTCAACTTTCGTGGGGTCGAAATGCGGCTTGAATCGTCAGGGCCGCGTAGCAGCCCCGATTCATGCCGCGGATGATTTCGACCCTTGATGCTCTTCTTAATGGGCGGTGTGGAGGCCGCACTCGCGATTGGCTTCAACCTTAGTGGGGTCGAAATAATCGAAGTTATTGGGCAGGCCATGCTTCTCGCAGTAGGCGTGCAGTTCCTTGCTCGTCCAGTTGAGCAGGGGGGCTACCTTGATCAAGCCATCGTTGTTGACGCTCACCGGCTGCATGGCGGCGCGCACGGCGGTGTCTTCAGCACGGATGGCCGTGAACCAGACTTCGGGTGCCATTTCGCGCAGGGCGCGCTCGAAGGGTTCGAGCTTCACTTCCTTGGTGAAAGCCGCGTGGCGCGGGTCGTCGATGGTGGGGGTTTCGCCGTCGATGGCCTCGCGGTGCGCGCGGCTGCGCAGCGGGTGGTAGACCACCAGATTGAGTTTGAGCTGCTTGGCAATGGCATCGGCGCACACATAGGTGGCGGGCGTGGCGTAGCCGGAGTCCATCCAGACGATGGGCATGTCGGGCTGGGCGCGCGTGACCATGTGCAGAATCACCGCTTCAAACGGGCGGAAGTTGGTGGTGCAGATCGCCTTCTTGCCGAGGCCGACAGCCCAGTTCACCAGGGCCTGCGGGTCGTTGCCGAGTTCGGCGTTGATGTGGTCGAGATTCAAAGACATTGCACCACTCCAGATGGCTTTTGAGAGGGCGCGGATTATAGAAAGCGCCTGTCCTCAGAAGCGCACCGGGCGCAAAGCATCTATCCATATGCCATTCCTTCGCCCACAAAAAACCCGGCAGTTGCCGGGTTTTGGGAGTCGCTGCAAACCAGCGCGCTGGGACTGCGGCTCAGGGCAGGCCAGACAGACCGGGGAGGCCAGGCAGGCCGAAGGTCTCGACGGTGAGCGGCATGGTGGGGTCGGCACTCAGCGTGACCGTGGCGCCGCGATCGATCACGTTGACAGTGACCGAGGTGCCACTGACCGTGAGCGGCAGCGGCACCGTGGCTGGCAGCAGGCCAGGCACCAGGCCGAGCAGCACGGGCGGCACATTGATGGACTGCGGGATGGGCAGCTGGGCGGAAGCCGATGCAGAGAAGAGTGTGGCGAGCAGTAGTGCGGTCTTTTTCATTTGGATCCTCCATGGTCCAGGGGTAAAGCGTGATGGCCCGACCATAGACCAGCAGCCGGCCGTGCGGCAACCCAAACCTTCTGCGGGTATTGCCATCTGTCAATACCGCTCAACCGGGCATGACAGCCGCCTCGCGTGGCGGTCTTTGGGCGATATGCCAGGGCCACAACAGATGTTCGTCTTCTGCATGGATCAGACTGGGCGATCGAGAGTCGTAGGGCTCTGTCATTTCAGGGAAGCCGCACATGCGTAAATGGATTCTGTTGTTGGTGGTGATTGCGGTGCTGCTGGGCTTCTGGGCATCTGGCCTGGGTCAGTACCTGAGCCTTGATGCGCTCAAGGGGCAGCGCGAATCGCTGGCGGCGGTGCAGGCCGCCAATCCGCTGGCCTTTGTCGTCGGTTACTTTCTGGTGTACGTGCTCACCACGGCGCTCAGCTTCCCCGGTGCCGTCATCCTCACCCTGGCGGGCGGCGCCTTGTTCGGCACGCTCTGGGGCACGGTGCTGGTGAGCTTTGCCTCCACGCTGGGCGCTACGCTGGCCTTTCTCGGCGCGCGTTATCTCTTTCGCGATGGCCTGCAGGCGCGCTATGGCGAGCGGCTGAAGGCCATCAACAAGGGCATCGAAAAAGAAGGCGCGTTTTATCTGTTCACGCTGCGGCTGGTGCCGGTGGTGCCCTTCTTTGCAGTGAACCTGTTGATGGGACTCACGAGCCTGCCCACACGCACCTATGTGTGGGTGAGCCAGCTCGGCATGCTGCTGGGCACATTGGTTTACGTGAATGCCGGCACCCAGCTGGCGGGCCTCACCTCGCTCAAGGGCGTGCTCTCGCCCGGACTGCTCGGCGCCTTCGTGCTGCTGGGCGTGCTGCCGCTCATTGCCAAGCGCCTCGTCGAGGGCCTGCGCGCGCGCAAGGTCTACAAGCCGTTCAACAAGCCCAAGCGCTTCGACCGCAACCTCATCGTCATCGGCGCCGGCGCGGCCGGACTGGTCACCAGCTACATCGCGGCAGCCGTGCGCGCCAAGGTCACGCTCATTGAAAAACATGAAATGGGCGGCGACTGCCTCAACACCGGCTGCGTGCCCAGCAAGGCGCTCATCCGCGCCGCCAAGAGCGTGGTGGAGGCCAAGCGTGCCGCCGAGTTCGGCGTACAGCTGGCCGCACCCAGCGTGGATTTCGCGGCCGTGATGCAGCATGTGCGCGGGGCGGTCACCGCCATCGCGCCGCATGATTCCGTGGAGCGCTACACCGGCTTAGGGGTGGAGTGCCTGAGCGGCCATGCCACGCTCATCGACCCCTGGACGGTGGAGATCAACGGCCAGCGCCTCACCGCGCCGCATCTGGTGTTGGCCACTGGCGCTGCGCCGGTGCTGCCGCCCATCCCAGGACTTGCAGAGGCGCAGCCGCTCACCAGCGACACGCTGTGGGATTTGCAGGCGCTGCCCAAGCGGCTGGTGGTGCTGGGCGGCGGGCCGATTGGCAGCGAGTTGGCGCAAGCCTTTGCGCGGCTGGGCAGTGCGGTGACCCAGGTGGAGATGGCGCCGCGCCTGCTGCTGCGCGAAGACCCGGAAGTCTCGGCCCTGGTCGAAGCGCGCTTCGTGGCCGATGGCGTGGACGTGCGCACGTCCACCAAGGCCAAGGCGGTAGTGAAACAGGGCGAGGGCTTCGTACTCGTGTGTGAGAGCCGCGGCGTGGAAGAGCGCATCGGCTTCGACTGCATTCTGGTGGCCGTCGGCCGCGCGGCGCGGCTCGATGGCTTTGGCCTGCGCGAGCTGGGCATCAAGGCCGGCCGCAACATCGAAGTGGACGAGCAGGGCCGTACCAGCTTCCCCAACATCTATGCCTGCGGCGATGCCGCAGGGCCGTACCAGTTCACTCACACGGCTGCACACACGGCCTGGTATGCGGCGGTGAATGCGCTGTTTGGCAAGCTGCTGTGGCTGCGGGGTGGTGCGTTTCGCATCGACTACTCGGTGATCCCCTGGTGCACCTTCACCGCCCCGGAAGTGGCGCGTGTGGGCCTGAACGAAACCGAGGCCAAGGAGCGCGGCATTGCCTACGAGGTGGTGCGCTACGCGCTGGATGACCTCGACCGCGCCATTGCCGATGGTGAAACCGAGGGCTTCGTGAAGGTGCTGACGGTGCCCGGCAAGGACAAGATTCTGGGCGTGACGCTGGTGGGCCACCATGCGGGTGATCTCATCGCCGAGTGGGTGCTGGCCATGCGCCATGGCATCGGGCTCAACAAGATCCTGGGCACCATCCACATCTACCCGACCTTTGCCGAGGCGAACAAGTACGCGGCCGGCCTGTGGAAGCAGGCGCACAAGCCCGAGCGCGTGCTGGGCTGGCTGGAGCGGCTGCACCGCCACAACCGCGGGTAGACGATTGCGGATTGCGTCGAGGCAGCGCCCAAGGCAACTGGCACTGCCTTTGCGTTACCTTAATTGCAGGCGCAGGCAACACGCGCCAGCAAGCGGCGGGCACGCAGGTCAACAGAATCTGTCGGCACGACCGCAAGGGTAGAGCGTGGTCAGCGGTGGTCGGTGTCCTCAGGGCTTAACGAGGGCCGGGCTTGGCGGTGCT
Source organism: uncultured Sinobacteraceae bacterium (assembly GCA_947085665.1). Taxonomy (GTDB): domain Bacteria; phylum Pseudomonadota; class Gammaproteobacteria; order Nevskiales; family Nevskiaceae; genus Stagnimonas. Next base: position 8,435 of record CAMTXV010000056.1, read on the forward strand.
CTGGGAAGAACAGCATTCACAGGGCCGCGGCAATTGCTGCTGTGGCCTCAAGGCAGCCCTCGCATGGCAGTACGCAGCCGACGCGAAAGCGAAAGCAATGTGGTTCAGGTGTCGATGATTGCCGCCACTGCGGCAGTCATTCTGCTCGCCTACCTGGTGTTCAAGACACTCAGTTTCGATCTCTCCGGCCATCAGCAGCGGCTGGAAGGGCTGAGTGCCGTGAGCCGGCTCGATGGCGAGATCACCCAGTTGTTCATGCGCTCGGTGACCGGCACCAAGGCCGCGAGCGTGGCCGAGTTGCAGCAGGCCAACCAGCGCCTGGCCGATGCAGTGGAGGCGCTGCAGCGCGGGGAGTCGCGGCTGACCGGCCTGAGCCCGGCCATCGACACCGCGCTCTCGCGTTATCTCGACACCCTCATCAACAAGTTCGAGCGCGGTCGCGAGTTCGATGCGCAGAATCGTCTGGCACGCAGCGAGGCGGCCAAGGGCTATGCCGCCACCGAAGCCGTGGCGCAGGCCAAGCAGCTGGCCGGGTTCGTCAACCTGCCCACGGGCGAGCAGCGCACGGCGGTCGAGCAGGCCTATCAGGAGTGGTTGCAGGCGCGCATCGACGAGGGTAACCGCCATCGCACGGTGCTGGCCGGCTACACCGCGTTTCTGCTGCTGGCACTGGCGTATCTCGGGTTTCGCCTGCGGCTGAGCTACCAGGCGCTCGACCGCGCCAACGCCGAATTGCGCGAGGCCAACCGCACGCTGGAATCGCAGGTGCAGGCCCGCACCAAGGATCTCTCCTCGGCGCTCACTCACCTCAAGGAATCCCAGGCCCAGCTGATCCAGTCTGAAAAAATGGCCTCGCTCGGCCAGATGGTTGCGGGCGTGGCGCACGAGATCAACACGCCCTTGGGTTATGCGCGCAGCAATGCCGAGATCGTGCGCACCGCGCTCGCCGACATCCGCGCGCTCTGCGAATCACAGGGCAGGGCGCTCGCCCCGATGACGGCCGAAGGCAGCGATGAAAATGCCATTGCCGAGGCGATGGCCGAGGCCGAGGCCCGCCGCGAGGCGACCCCGCCTGAAGAGCTGATGGGTGATCTCG
>CAMTXV010000057.1:0-8409 GCA_947085665.1 uncultured Sinobacteraceae bacterium
ATCAACGCCGCTGTTCAAATCAACTCCGTGCCTTACACCGCCGCCAGTGGGAGACGACAAATAGCCATGCATCGTCGTTATCCACTCAAGCACACGATTAAGCGTTGTGCCGACATTTTTTGCCTTTAGATCGCCAACGATTTTGTTGAAGTAATTGCCTTCGATTTTCCCAGCCTGCGTCTCAACGCCACGGAACGCGGTGGTGACTGTTTCCAACAACCAGAGTATTTCTTGCACGGCCTCTCGCGCGTGCCCTTGTGAAAGCAACTCGTCAGACCGCTTAAGCGATTTTTCAAACTTTTCAGCAGCTCTCTCTGCAAAGCTAGGCGGTGGCTTTTCTACCGTGATCGGCACTCCACCGATCTCTCGTGCAACAAGTTTAGGTTGGCGAATTTCGTAGCCAATGTTGTGTTGAACGAGGATGGCGTTGATGAACGTTTCGTCTGGAACGAACCAGTCGTCCGATTGACGCTGAAGCGACTGGCAGGCATCAAAAAAGCTTTCGATGAATAGGGGCGCATTCTTAGCGGCGTCGTCCATTCCGGTGCGCAAATCTGAATACGCCCAGCTCTCGCTCGAACTTTGAGATCGACTACCGAATCTGCCTTTGAAATGCTCAGCCACTGCCCATCGAGTTTTCTCGGTGCTGGTCTTATCTACCAGCTCCATAAAATCGCGTACAGCAGCATCCGGAATAGCTGCGTTGACGAAGTGCCCGTCAGCCGGAGGCTTAAACCGCCATGAACGTTCAAACTGCAAAGGCATTTAGATACTCGATTGCAGGTCGCATCAAGCCGTTTTATTGGACGCTAAGAAATCCATCGCAAACCGCTGCGGCACCCCCCCCGCCTCATAAACCGACACCTCTTCATCGGAGTCGAGCCGACAAGTCATCGGCACCTCAATCCTCTCCCCCGAGCGACGAGTGATGACCAGCGTCAGCGTCGTGCGCGGCTTCCGCTCCCCAACCACATCGAACTCTTCAGTCCCATCAATCTCCAGTGTCAGGCGAGTAGTGCCCGGCTTGAACTCCAGCGGCAGCACGCCCATGCCGATGAGGTTGGTGCGGTGGATGCGCTCGAAGCCTTCCGCCGCAATCGCCTCCACACCCGCCAGCCGCACGCCCTTCGCCGCCCAATCGCGTGACGAGCCCTGCCCGTAGTCGGCACCGGCAACGATGATCAGCGGCTGCTTGCGCGCCATGTAGGTTTCGATGGCCTCCCACATGCGCGTGACCTTGCCTTCCGGCTCGATGCGCGCGAGCGAACCCTTCTTCACCTTGCCGTCGACCACCACCATCTCGTTGACGAGCTGCGGGTTGGCGAAGGTGGCGCGCTGGGCGGTGAGATGGTCGCCACGGTGGGTGGCGTAGCTGTTGAAGTCCTCTTCCGGCACGCCCATTTTGTGCAGGTATTCGCCGGCCGCGCTGTCCATCATGATCGCGTTGGACGGGCTTAAGTGATCGGTGGTGATGTTGTCGGGCAGCACCGCGAGCGGCCGCATACCTTTCAGCGTGCGTGGGGCTGAGAGCGCGCCTTCCCAATACGGCGGGCGACGGATGTAGGTGCTCATCTCGCGCCAGGCGTAGTTGGGGCTGATCTGCTCGCCGCTCGCCGCGCTGGGCTTGAACATCTCGTCGTAGACGGCGCGGAACTGCGTGGGGTTGACGCTGGCTTTCACCACCGCGTCGATCTCGGCGTCGGTCGGCCAGAGGTCTTTCAGCGTGACGGGCTTGCCGCTCTTGTCGAGCCCGAGCACGTCCTTCTCGATATCGAAGCGCACGGTGCCGGCGATGGCGTAGGCGACCACCAATGGGGGGCTGGCGAGAAAGGCCTGCTTGGCGTAGGGGTGGATGCGGCCATCGAAGTTGCGGTTGCCGCTGAGCACGGCAGTGGCGTAGAGGTCGCGGTCGATGATCTCCTTCTGGATCGCCGGGTCGAGTGCGCCGCTCATGCCGTTGCAGGTGGTGCAGGCGAAGGCGACGATGCCGAAGCCGAGGGCTTCGAGATCACCCAGCAGGTTGGCTTCCTTCAGATAGGTCTCGACCACCTTGCTGCCGGGTGCGAGCGAGGACTTCACCCAGGGCTTGCGCGTGAGGCCCGCACGGTTGGCATTGCGCGCGAGCAGGCCGGCGGCAATGACGTTGCGCGGGTTGCTGGTGTTGGTGCAGCTGGTGATGGCGGCGATGATCACCGCGCCGTCGGGCATCGTGCCGTCCGCAGGCTGCTGCCACGGGGCGGCGATGCCGCGCTCGGCGAGAGCGGACGTGGGCAGGCGCTTGTGCGGGTTGCTGGGGCCGGCCATGTTGCGCACGACGGTGCCGAGGTCGAACTTCAGCACGCGCTCGTATTCGGCAGTCTGCAAGGCATCGGCCCACAGGCCGGTGTGCTTCGCATACAGCTCGACCAGCTTCACCTGCTCGTCGCTGCGGCCGGTGAGCTTCAAGTAGTCGATGGTGTTCTGGTCGATGAAGAACATCGCCGCCGTCGCACCGTATTCGGGCGCCATGTTGCTGATGGTGGCGCGGTCGCCCAGCGTGAGCGCGCTCGCACCCTCGCCGTAGAACTCCAGATAGGCGCCGACCACTTTCGAGTTGCGCAGAAACTCGGTGAGCGCCAGCACCACGTCGGTGGCGGTGATGCCCTCCGCCGGCTTGCCGCTCAGCTCGACACCAACGATGTCCGGCAGGCGCATCCAGCTCGCGCGGCCGAGCATCACGTTCTCGGCTTCGAGCCCGCCCACGCCCACGGCGATGACGCCGAGCGCATCGACGTGCGGCGTGTGGCTGTCGGTGCCTACGCAGGTGTCGGGGAAGGCCACGCCATCCAGCGTGTAGATCACCGGGCTCATTCGCTCCAGATTGATCTGATGCATGATCCCGTTGCCCGGCGGGATGACCTCCATGTTCTTGAAGGCCTTCTTAGTCCAGTTGATGAAGTGGAAGCGGTCATCGTTGCGGCGATCCTCCACCGCGCGGTTCTTGGCAAAGGCATCCTTCTCGAAGCCGCCGTGCTCCACTGCCAGCGAGTGATCGACGATCAGCTGCACCGGCACCACCGGGTTCACCTTGGCCGGGTCGCCGCCCATGTCGGCAATCGCATCGCGCAGGCCGGCAAGATCAACCAGCGCGGTCTGACCAAGAATGTCGTGGCAGACCACGCGCGCCGGGAACCAGGGGAAGTCGAGATCGCGCTTGCGCTCGATGAGCTGGCCCAGGTAGGCAGTGACCATCTTGGGGTCGGCCTTGCGCACGATGTTTTCGGCGTGCACGCGGGCGGTGTAGGGCAGCTTGGCCCAGGCGCCGGCCTTGATGCTGTTGACGGCCTCAGGGGCATCGAAATAGTCGAGCTGGGTGCCAGGGAGGTTCTTGCGGTGGGCGGTGTTGGTCATGGCGGTCTGCTGTGAGGTCGCCCGCTACGCGGGCTGTGAGGGCGGGCATCGTCGCTGCGCTTGATGCCCTGTGAGGTCGCCGCTTCGCGGCTGTGAGGGAAATCACCAGAAGTTAGGGGCGAGGTCGCTTTGGCCTTTCCTCACTCCTCACAGGGCACGCAGTGCCCGCCCTCACAGCCCGCGCAGCGGGCGCCCTGACCGCTTTATTTGCGATCTTTGATGGGCACAAACTTCAAGTCTTCCGGCCCGACGTAGTTGGCGGTGGGGCGGATGATCTTGCCGTCGATGCGCTGCTCGATGATGTGCGCGCTCCAGCCGCTGGTGCGGGCGATGACGAACAGCGGCGTGAACATGGCCGTCGGCACGCCCATCACGTGGTAGCTCACGGCCGAGAACCAGTCGAGGTTGGGGAACATCTTCTTGATCTCCCACATCACCGTTTCCAGTCGCTCGGCGATGTCGAACATCTTGGTGCTGCCGGCCTCTTTCGAGAGGTCGTGGGCGACCTGCTTGATGACCTTGTTGCGCGGATCGCTGATCGTGTAGACCGGGTGGCCGAAGCCGATGACGACTTCCTTCTTCTCCACGCGCGCGCGGATGTCGGCCTCGGCCTCGTCTGGCGTGTCGTAGCGCTTCTGGATCTCGAAGGCGACTTCATTGGCACCGCCATGCTTGGGCCCGCGCAGCGCGCCGATGCCGCCGCAGATGGCGCTGTGCATGTCCGACCCCGTACCGGCAACGACACGCGAGGTGAAGGTGGAGGCATTGAACTCGTGCTCGGCATACAGCACCAGCGAGGTGTGCATGGCCTTCACCCAAGAAGCCTTCGGCTTTTCCTGATGCAGCAGGTGCAGGAAGTGGCCACCGATGGAGTCTTCATCCGACTCCACCTCGATCATGTTGCCGTTGTGCGCGAAGTGGTACCAGTAGAGCAGCATGGAGCCCAGGCAGGCCATGAGCTTGTCGGCGATGTCGCGTGCGCCGGCGTGGTTGTGGTCGTCCTTCTCTGGCAGCACGCAGCCCAGCACGCTCACGCCGGTGCGCATCACGTCCATCGGGTGGGCCGAGGGCGGCAGCTGTTCGAGTGCGGTCTTTACCGCGGCGGGCAGGCCGCGCAGGCTCTTGAGCTTGGTCTTGTAAGCCGCGAGTTCGCTGGCCGTAGGCAGCTTGCCGTGCACCAGCAAGTGGGCAATTTCCTCGAACTCGCACTGGGCGGCGACATCCAGAATGTCATAGCCGCGATAGTGCAGGTCGTTACCGGTTTTACCCACGGTACAGAGTGCGGTGTTGCCTGCGGTCACGCCGCTGAGGGCAACAGACTTCTTGGGCTTGAACGGTACAGGTGCGGCTTCGGTCATGCGATCTCCTTCAGGTTTTTTGTCTATCGTCACCCGCCGGGGCGGGGGCTTGGGTTTCAGCTTTTCTTGCTGGCAAACAGCGCGTCGAGCTTCTGCTCGTAGGCGTGGTAGCCGAGGTAGTCGTACAGCTCCATACGGGTTTGCATGGTAGGCACCACGTTCTTCTGGGTGCCCTCCTTTCGGAGGGTTTCGTAGAAGTTGAGCGCGGCCTTGTTCATGGCACGATAGGCGCCGCAGCAATACAGAATCATGTCCACATCGGCGCCTGCCAGCTCTTCCTTGGTGTAGAGCGGCGTGGCACCAAACTCGGTGATGTTGGCGAGAATCGGCACCTTCACCGCCGCCTTGAACTTCTTGTAGTCCTCCAGCGTGCGCATGGCCTCGGGGAAGATCATGTCGGCACCGGCTTCCACATACGCCACAGCGCGCTCAATGGCCTTGTCGATGCCCTCTACAGCGGCGGCATCGGTACGGGCCATGATCACGAAGTTTTCGTCGGTGCGGGCATCCACAGCGGCCTTGACGCGATCGACCATCTCGTCCTGCGTCACCACTTCCTTGCCGGGACGGTGACCGCAGCGCTTCTGCCCCACCTGGTCTTCAATATGGACCGCGCCCGCACCGGCCTTAATGAAATGGCGAATGGTGCGGGCAATGTTGAAAGCGCCGCCCCAGCCCGTGTCGATGTCCACCAGCACCGGGAGCGTCGTCACCTCGGTGATGCGGCGCAGGTCGGTGAGCACATCTTCCATCGTCGAGATGCCGAGGTCGGGCATGCCCAGCGAGTTGGCGGCCACGCCGCCACCCGAGATGTAAAGCGCCTTGAAGCCGGTGGCTTCTGCCATGCGGGCTGCATAAGCCGTGATGGCGCCCGGAATTTGCAGGGGCGACTCGGCGGCGAGGGCTTGGCGAAACTTGAGTCCAGCGGAGGAAGTCATCGATTCGGCTTGGGTTTCAGCGCACATGCGCAGCCCGTCGATTTTGTCATGTCACACCGGCCATCGTTAACGTCGCATTCGACGATTGCGAAGCCGGGCCTTCTCCCCTATCCTTCGCGGCCCGCAGAAATGGCTTTGGTTTCAGGCCGCCCTGCGAGGTAACAAAATGTCGAACTCGGGGTCGTTAGCTCAGTCGGTAGAGCAGTTCGCTTTTAACGAATTGGTCGATGGTTCGAATCCATCACGACCCACCATCGTTCGACATGCATAGAGAAGGCCCAGTCGGGGCGTAGAGCAGTTTGGTAGCGCGCTTGTTTTGGGTACAAGAGGTCGGGGGTTCGAATCCCTCCGCCCCGACCATTTTTCACCACTTCCTTGCAGCACGTCCCTCATAGGGCTTTCGTGTGGCTCACTGAGCCGCGCAGGACGAGCCCGGCGTCGGCAGCTTCCAGCGTGGGTCGTCGACACGATAGTTGCGCACCCGCAGGTAGTCCTCGGGGTCGTTGAGGTAGTCCAGCTCGGGCGGGTTGGGCATGGAGGCCACTTCGGCACGCCACTGCACTTCGTAGGACTCAGCCCCCGGCCCTATTACGGGCGCCCAGGCATCGTGATGATTGGGCAGCGAAACCTTGGGATGGGCGTTGCGCACATACAGGCCCACATCGCGCAGGCCGCTGGTGACGGCGCCAAAGCCGACGATGGTGCCGAGCTGCACATCCACGCAGGCCGGGAAGGTATCGAGCGCGCAGCTGATCTCCTCAGCGAAGGGCTTGCCCTCGGCAATGGGGCCAGCGGAGTCGTGCCACAACAGCGTGAATTCACCCACGCGCAGGTGATAGGCCCAGGTGCCGCCGTCCGGGACATTGCCCATCTCGTCATCCAGAGAATGCAAAAACCACAGCGTCTCCTGCGGATCGGTGTTGAGGTGCATCAAGTAGGTGAGCACATCGGGCACGAACACCAGCGACAGATTGCCGGCGGCGATGTCTTCGGGCTCGGCCGCCGAGTGGGTGTGGCGCAACACCGAGATCTCCGGCAGGTCGGCCCACAGTTTGATGCGCTGAACGCTGCCCATGGCAGGCGTGGTGGCATTGCCCAGCAGCAGGCACTGCACCAGGTCGGCGTTGCCATCGCGCGCGGCCTGCTCGCGTGCCGTGGCACAGGTGGCTTCGCCTGCCACCACCAGCGCACCCGTGCGCCCCGCCACGTAGCCCAGATCACCTGCGTGATCAAAATGACCATGACCCACCAGGATGGCTTCTGGTGCGATAGCGACGAGGTCTTCACGGCTCACCGGCGAGTAGTTGGCGTGCGCACCGACAATCTCCCAGGCATCGAACAGAAACAGATGCCCGCCCACTGAGGCAATGAAGCTGGCCACTCCCGTCCACCAGACCTTCACCTGCGCAGGGTCGGTGGCGCCCACGCCCAGCAAGCGGTCGCGCGCGGCTTGCGCCTCGGCACTGATGGCAACAGGCGCGGCGGGCAGCGGTACGAAATCGGGTGTGAAGGCAGCCGCCATCAGCGGCGTGCATTTGGCGGTGATCGGTGGGGTGTCTGGCAGGCCGGCGCTGCCATCAGCCACACCGGAATCACCGCAGGCTGCGAGCCCGCATGCCAGCAAGGCGGCGATGGCGCGCAACGGAATTTGTTTCTGCATGGAACCGCTCCTCGGCACGTCTGGGCACAAGCTTTGGCCCTCCTCATGGGTGTGGCCTGTTGTATTGACCAAGCCATCACAGCTGCGCTGCGGCCGGGTTTACAGGTAGTCTAGTTCGCGCTGGTGGCACTCACCAGAATCAAGAAGCGTCCGGCGGGTTGTGCGCGGGGTTTGGGCGGGTGCAAGCCACTGCACAAGCGACGCGCAGCGGGACGTAACGCGGAAGTTGTGCTAAAAAATTGCAAGCCTCAATGCGACAGACGAAGGCCGCAGCCTCTGACCCAGGCCAGCCACCAACACCTCAAGGAGGAGTGCATTGCCCAAGACTGCCAGAGCGGTGCCGATCGACGAACGCGTTGACCACTGCATTGCCCGCCTCTACCGCTCGGTGGTCTCAGTACCGCCTGATCGGTTTCGCCTGTGGGCGCTGGAAAGCCTGAAAGCGGTCATTCCGTTCGACAGCGCCATCTGGGGCAGTGGCAAATGGGAGGAGCGTCGCTTCCACGCCCTCACTCTCAGCAATCTGCCAGATCACTTCGCGCAAGTGCTGGAAGCCACGGCCGACGAAAATCCGCTCATCGCCAAGCTCATCCAGAGCGAGCCCGATACGCCAACCACCATGGAAAGCGTCTGCCCGGACGCCACGTTCTACGCCTCGAATCTGTATCGCAGAACATTCGGCCCGCATGGCGTGGAGCGTCTGCTGTCCACCATGCATGTGGACCGTCGCAGCGGTCTGTATTCGCTGGTGTCGCTGTACCGCAGCGACCGCAACAATCCTTTCACCGCCGATGAGCAGGCCATTCAGCGGCGTCTGACTTACCACTTGTTCAACGCGCTATCGCACGCCTTCTTCATTCACCTCGCACGCACCCATCGGGATCGCCCGCCCACCGCAGCAGCCGCGGTGGTGGATCAGCACGGCGGCTACCACGAGGCGCAGCCGCGGTTTCTCGATGCCATGGAAGCGCACTGGCCGGGGCACACGCCCAACCAGCTGCCCTTCCGGGTGCCGGAAGCCGGCGAGACGCGCCTGCTCGACGGCCTGTGCATCCGCGCCGAG
>CAMTXV010000058.1:0-7194 GCA_947085665.1 uncultured Sinobacteraceae bacterium
CGCAGCTGCATCTGCACCACATCGCTCGCTACAAGGGCGATGCGGCCTGGCCTGCTCCGGTGTGGGGCAAGCATCCCACCGTGCCCTATGAGTCCGCGAAGGCGGAGCAGCGCTTGGCGTTGCTGCGCGAGGCCTTGCCCGGTCTGGTGCATTCGAACTGACTGGCTTGTCGGCTGTAGGGCGCGCGCCTAGACTCGCGCCGTTGCGCACACCCATAAAAATAGAGAGGAGAACCCATGCGCGCTGCCCTTTGCATCGCCCTTGCCGCGGTTGGCATCGTCACGTTCGCGGCCCGCAGCACGGCCGTGTTGGCTCCCCCCGCCAGCGCCATCGAGGCCGGCAGCGACTACTGGCCCGAGCCCGGCAAATACCCGGTGCCCACGACGCCCTACCGCCATACCCTGCGCTCGGTGACGCTCGATGATCTGGACGCCCGCAAGATTCTGCCGCTGGGCATCTACAAGGGCACGCCGGAACTCAACGCGCGCCGTGAGTGGTACGACAAAAACTTCTACGCCACGCTTGCTGCCCGCAAGGTCTGGCACCCCGGTACCAGCCCGGCCACGCACGAGTTCAAGGGCAAGATCACCTGGGGCTTCGCACCCATCCCGCAGGCGGCACCGCCGCCCTGCGATCAGGCGCAGCCCACCGGCTACGACGCCGAAGGCTGCCGCTATGTGAACTCGCTGTTCACCGAATTGGCGAAGACCGACCCTGCGAAAGCGCAAGCTGCGCGCGAGCGCGTGCGTCGTGGCCGTGATGTGTGGTTCAAGGGCACCTTCGGCAATCAGGACGAGATCTACCAGCACTTTTCGCGCACCACGCCAAATGGCCTGGCGGACATCTGGTATCCCTGGCTCGACACCCGCGAACGCAGCCAGCGCTTCACCAAGTACGGTCTCATCAACGACCCGGACTGCACCGAGGGCGATGCCTCGACCTACTGGTGGGATAAATGCCCCGACCCGCATAGCAGCGGCGTGCTCGGCTATCGCAAGTACGATGCGGACCCGACCGTCGATGCCAGCGGCAAGGTGGTCTTTGACCCCAAGACCTCGCCCTATGAGGCGACGGAGCTCAAGGAAAACCAGCGCTTCATCATTGGCCACCCCTGCGTGCAGTGCCACGGCGGCATCGACCCGACGAACCCCGCTGCCAACCCCAACGAGCCGGAGTGGGAGAACCTCTCCGGCACTATCGGCAACCAGCACATCAAGCAGCCTGAAATGTTCTTCCAGGGCGCGCCGGAAGACTCCCTCGCGCGCGTCGCCCTGCAAGCTGGACGCCACGGCACCATCGACACCTCGCTGGTTGCCAATGACTTCATGAACAACCCCGGCACCCAGAACAACATCATGGATTTCCAAAACCGGCGCGTGTTCACGCACCGGATGAAAGACCCGGTGACGGGCGAAATCCGCGAGGGCCTGACGCAGAACGTGTTGAAGGGCGGCGAAGACTCGGTGGGCGATCACTTAGCCCTCATTCGCGTCTACGTGAACATCGGCATGTGCACCGAAGAATGCTGGACGCCGAACTTCCCCACGCCCGGCAGCTTCTTTGGCGAGAAGGCCAAGCAGAAGCCCTTCTCCATCGCCCAGTGTGCGAAGCAGTGCGAGCCCTGGAACTATGCCGACGCGAAGATGGACGACCTCGCCGCCTTCCTCGTCACCGGCGGGCCGACGTATCTCCTGGCCGCACAGGATGCCGACGGCAAGCCGGGTGCCGCGCATGTGCAGTTGGACAAGGTGCCGCAGGGCCGCAAGGTGTTCGCACGCGAATGCGCTAGCTGCCACTCGACCAAGGTGGCACCCGACAACGTGCGCGCCGATCGCGCTGCACTCGAACGCTTCTATGAGGGCCATGTGTTCGGCAAGGAGGACTACTGGACCTATGAGTTCAGCGAGACCGAACGGACTGACCCCGCCTTTATTGCACAGCATCTGTTGGCGGATGCCAGCGGCAAGCTGCGACCCAAGCAGTTCGTCGCGGCACTGGAGAAGGGTGGCAACGAGGGCGCGGTGTATGGCCAGGACTGGCTCGGCAACGATGAGCCGACCCCCTTCAACATCATCGGCACCAACAACTGCCGCGCCCGCCACGACAACCACAACGAGGGACATATCTGGGAGGAGTTCTCCAGCCTCAACTACAAGGAGCGCGCCAGCCCCGGCAGCGTGCCGCGCATCGTCAACCGCATGTTCCCGCTGGTGGGTGGGCTGGCCTGGGGCGAGCAGAAGATTGAAGGCGGCCCTGGCTATCTGCGCAACATCTCGCTGCTGTCGGTGTGGGCCACCGCGCCCTTTCTGCACAACAACGCGATTGGCGAGCTGACCAAGACGGCGGATGGCAAGACGCTCGACACCACGGTGGCCGGTCGCATCCAGCAGTTCGAGATGGCCTATGCCGAGCTGATGCAGAGCGATAACCCGAACGACGCCAATGCGCGCGTGCCGAAGACCAGTTTGGTTGATCGCGACTTCTGGCTCGCGCCGCGCGAAGACGGCCAGGGCTTCATCAAGCTACCGGTGCATGAGGGCACGCCGCTGGCGCACTTCGCGTCGAGCGATCCGCACAGCCCCTTCTTCATGAAGTGCGATGACCTCGTCGAGAACAAGGGGCATCAGTTTGGCGTGTCGCTGAGCGCCGACGACAAGCTGGCGCTGCGTGAGTTTTTGAAGCTGATGTGATGGCGCTTCACGCCTTCACCGTAGGGTGGGTTAGGTCGAAGACCGTAACCCACCGTGGCCGTAGCGATGCGCTCGCACGGCGGGTTACGCCGCTTCGCGGCTAACCCGCCCTACGGTGATGCGCCGCTTTCTGCTTCTAGGTTCCGGCCTGCTGGCAATGCTGCTTGCAGGCTGTGGCGAGTCGAGCAAAGCCCCCGCCATCGCTGACCTCGCCAAGCGCCCCGCCGTCACCGATGCCACCGCGCGCTCCAGCAAAGTCATCTCGCGCGAAGACCTGCCGCCCGAAGGCACCCGCGCCCTGTTCGACCATCTCGTCGCGCAGGCCGATGGCGTGCCCTGGCCCTTTGAGAAGCTGGTGGAGATGGTGGCGAAGCAAGACCCCAGCGGTATGCAGCCACTGGTGCTGCTCGTGCCAGATGGCCGCTCGCTGCTGAAAGGGCAGGCTGACTATGCGCACCCGCGCATCCTCATGGCCGCTGATTTTCAGGCCCCCGGTTCGCCGGCCTCGCTGGGGCTCGCACCACGCGGCCAGCTGTTCCTGGGTTTCACCGAACAGGCGAACGAGATCGAAGTCATCAGCTATAACGAGGCGGCGGGCCGCTTCGAGTTTCAGCTGGTGCAGGACTACACCGCCAACGGCGCGCGCAAGCTGGTCTACGCCAAGCGCGCGGTGTGCGAGAGCTGTCATCAGGGCGGCACGCCGATCTTCTCGGTGCGGCCCTGGAACGAGACCAACGGCCAGCCCGAAACCGCCGCGCGCATCACTGAGGCGCAGGGCGGCAAGCCCTATCTCGGCTTTGCCAACAGCGTGCCGCTGGCCGTGCCGGAGCGGTATGACGAACTCACGGACGTCGGCAATTTCATCGCCGCCGCGCAGAAGCTGTGGCTGGATCAATGCGCGGATGCCACCTGCCGTCGCGCACTGCTGAAGCTCGCACTTGGCTACGCGCGTGCGCCGGGTGATTTCGTCGCCGATGGCCCCGCCGTGGCCGAGCTGCGCACGCTGCAAGCAGCAGCCAACGCCAAGCCCATCGCGGTGCCGCAATCCGATATTCCCAACCGCGACCCCATCGGCGAGGCGAAGGGCATCAAGGGCTGGTGGCGCGGCCTGTTCAAGACCCAGATCAAGCTCGGCGACGGTGCGAAAACCAACGAAGACCTCGAAGCCTTCGACCGCCTACCCAAGCTACCGGCCGAGCAAGACCCGCTGAGTTCGCGCGCGCCCAAGCGCCTGCTGCTTGCGAGTGATATCGACGGAGTCTACGGCCTTGCCAGCCTGTTCACGGCGGATGACATTCGCCGCCTGCAAGCCGCTGGTAGTCAGCAATGGACGGCGGTGGAGCAGGGCGTGGCGAAGCTGCCCGATGCCTTCTTTGCTGATGCACCGTTCTCGCGCGTGAAGACCCTGCAAGCCCTGCTGCCGCTGGTTTCCGCCAGTGCCACCGCACCCGCCTACTGCTGCCTCGATGTGAGCGAAATGTCCCCGCCCATCGCCAGCGGCGAGCCGCCGGTGCAGCTGGCGGCGGACTCACCCTTGCAACCCTTCGCGCACTTCTGCTTCGCCTGCCATCGCGGCAACCCCAGCAAGCGCCTGAACTTCATGAGCGGTGCCACCGAAACGGAGGTGCGCGCCAATATCGAAGCGACCAGTGCCATCCGCGAGGCGCTGGACTGGGAGCGCTACCAAGGCACCGACAAAGCAGCCTCGCTCATGCCGCCGGTGGATGCGCCGCAACATGCGGCGATGGAAGAAGCGATAAAGCAGAATCCAAAGCTGCTGGAAGACATGCGCGCCGTGGTGCCGGGATTGTTTGAGTTTTGATTTTTTCGCTTGTCATTCCTGCGTAGGCAGGAATCCAGGCATGTTTAGGGGGTGAGGCAAGTGCAAAGAAAAGACACCTGGATTGCGATTGGCTTATCGCGAACAGGCTTGGGCCTGTTCGCGCCGTGGCCAATCGCCTACGCAGGAATGACGATGTTGTTGTTAAGCGCATCGGCCCAGGCCGAACCCGCCTTCTCCCGCCTCTACAAGCAGCAATACGGCTACACGCCCAGCTGCAACGCCTGCCACAAGGACGGTGGCGGCACGCCCAACAATGCCTACGGCCTGCAGTTCAAGGAGGCGGGCGAGAGCCTTGCCGCTTTCGGCAAGATCGCCGCACTCGATGGCGATGGCGATGGTGCGAAGAATGCCGATGAGGCTGCCGCCAAATCCAACCCCGGCGACGCCAAGTCCACGCCGTCCAACAAGGGCACTTGGTTGGATACGTCGAGCCTCATCCCGCGGGAAGTGCAGGCCCTCTTCCCCGGCGTGCGCGAATACCTGCCACGCGATGCGGTGCTGACCGATGCCGACATCGCCCGTGCCAAAGCGCTCGGCGCGAGCCTGAGCAAGGTCGATGAGAACACCATCTACATCCCGCTCACCGACAAGAAACCCACTGGCACGGCGCTGATTTTCCCCGCCCAGTACAAGGGCAGGGTTTTCTTTCTGTTGATGACGACCGACCGCCAGCTCAACATCACGAGTGTGGCCCCGCTCAATGCCACGCAGGTGCCAGAGGCGAAGAAGAGCACCGTCTACGCAGGCTTCAAGGGCATTGCACTCGACAAGCTGCCTGCACCCAGCGGCACCGGCGTTGATGCGGCCATCGCCGAGGCGGTCAAGAAGGCTGGCACCTTGATCTACGTGCGATTGAAGAGCGCATGAGCGCGCGCCACTCTCGCTGTCATTCCGAGTGCAACGAGGAATCTCCTCCACCGTGTTGCGCCCCCACCGCTAGAAGATTCCTCACTGCGTTCGGAATGACCGATGCGTAAGCCCAAGCTGATTCAATCCCGCCTGTTTGCCGTCTCGATGGTGGTTTTTTTCGTGCTCATGTTCATGGGCGTGCGCGTGGTGGCCGAAACCGCAGCGGATCAGGACATGGCCACAGCGGAGCGCAGCGCCACCACGTCTGCGGACCCGCAGGCTGCCGGATTGAGCGACGCAGAGCGTTCGCTCCAATCCGGCCCAAGCGAAAGCGAGCCGCAGCAAGATAACTTCGACTTCTTCAGCGAAGCGCCGGTGCAGAGCGCCGAAGTGGTGGAGCTGCCCCCCGAGAAATCGAAGTGGATCACCATCGGTGCGCCCATAGCGCTCATCGCCTTTTTCTTCCTCATCATCCTGTTCAACTGGTGGACGGTGCCGTTCACCAGCCACAGCGTCGACATCAACCTGCGCGACTTCCCACCGGCCGCCAAGCGCGGCATCGCCTTCGCGGTGGTCATTTTCGGCATCGCCTTCTGCTTCGGTGCTTCAGAGATCTGGTACCAGCTGCGCATCCACGGCAGCGCAGAGGCCTACTTCGCGCAGATGTCACTGGGCAAGCTCATCGCCTTCACCCACGCGCACTTGTTCGGGTTCACCACCTGCTTCTTCATCATCGGCATCCCGTTCTCCATGCAGTTCAACCAGATCAGCCTATACCAGTGGATTTTTCCCGCTGGCCTGGCGGCATCGCTCACCGACGTCATGAGCTGGTGGGGCATCAAGTACCTCACGCCCAACTTCGAGTGGGTGAGCATGTTCTGCGGCATCGTATTCAGCGTCAGCTATCTGTGGATGCTGATCGGCCTGTTGCGGGTGCTGCTGTTCCCGGACGTGATCTGGGCGAGCGACAAGGACCGCGACCCCCGCCTTGCTGCCCGGCAGAGTGAGCGCGAGGCCCGCAAGCACCATGAAGGCGACTACTGAACCGGGTGCGGTGATGGACAGCACCACGGGCCGCTGTTAAATCTCCTGCCCCCAGCCTGGAGTTGCGCATGTCCCGCCGCCGCATTCATCTACTCAGCGTTGCCGCCGCCTTTGCCCTCACCGCCTGCGCGACGCCTGGCGGCTTCACGTCGTCCTCTGGAGGCGAAGCCGCTGAGTCTTCAGGCGGGGGTATTCAGACCCGCGCCATCAGCAGTGCCCCGGCCACTCAGCAGGCGCGCAACGAGTCTCGCCCGCTGTCGGAGCTGAACACGCCTGAGGCGATTGCCGCGCGTGAAGAGGCCAAGCGCAGCGGCCTGACTGCGGAGACTGTCGCCAGCGCCACACCACGCGCAGCACCGGCCGCCAGACCCAAGCCCGCAGTGGCCAAGCCGGCTGCGGCAACAACGACGAATGCAGTCGCGGCGCCTCCAGCACGCCCGGCCGCTACAGCACTTCAGAAAGGCATGAAAGTACGTTTGCGCAGTGGCACCGCCCTGGGCGCACGTCCCAGTGTCGGCAGTGACTCCACCCCGGCAGTGGCAACCGATTTTGAACTGGGCGCGCAGATCTACAACGCTGGCGGCTACTGGTGGTACGTGAGTAGCGGCAAGGAGGCGGGCTGGGTGTTGCAGACCGATCTCCAGCCATGAGGCCAGCGGTACTCGCGGGCCTCGCCGCACTCTGCCTCGCCGCCTGCGCCAGCAAGCCGACCCAGGCGCCGATTGTCGCCGAGCCCGCACCTGGCATGGCCGGGGTTGACGATGCGCG
>CAMTXV010000059.1:0-6020 GCA_947085665.1 uncultured Sinobacteraceae bacterium
CTCTTTCCCTACACGACGCTCTTCCGATCTCGCCGACACCGCCTTCTTCGGCCCCGAGAACGAGTTCTTCATTTTCGACAGCGTGCGTTTCGACTCCGGCCTCAAGGGCTGCTTCGTCGAGATCGACGCCGAGAACGCCGTGTGGAACAGCGGCAAGCAGTACGAGCACGGCAACACTGGCCACCGTCCGGGCCTGAAGGGTGGTTACTTCCCCGTGCCGCCGGTTGATGCCCTGCAGGACATCCGCTCGGCCATGTGCACCACGCTCGAAGAGATCGGCATCATGACCGAGGTGCATCACCACGAAGTCGCCACCGGCGGCCAGTGCGAGATCGGCGTGCGCTTCGGCACCCTGGTGAAGAAGGCGGACGAAGTGCTGCGCCTGAAGTACGTGGTGCAGAACGTCGCCCACCAGTTCGGCAAGACCGCCACCTTCATGCCCAAGCCCATCGTCGGTGACAACGGCTCGGGCATGCACGTGCACCAGTCGCTCGCCAAAGATGGCAAGAACCTGTTCACGGGCCCGGATGGCGCTTACGGCGGCCTCTCGGAAACCGCGCTGTTTTACATCGGCGGCATCCTCAAGCACGCGAAGACCATCAACGCCTTCACCAACCCCGGCACCAACAGCTACAAGCGCCTGGTGCCTGGCTTTGAAGCGCCGGTGATGCTGGCCTACTCGGCCCGTAACCGTTCGGCCTCGATCCGCATTCCGTTCATTGCCAACCCCAAGGGCCGCCGCATCGAAGTGCGCTTCCCCGACAGCTCGGCCAACCCCTACCTCGCCTTCGCGGCGATGATGATGGCGGGCCTTGATGGCATCCAGAACAAGATCCATCCGGGCGAGCCGTCCGACAAGGATCTCTACCACCTGCCGCCGGAGGAAGACGCGAAGATTCCGCGCGTTTGCCACTCGCTGGACATGGCGCTGGAGAGCCTCGACAAGAACCGCGACTTCCTCAAGAAGGGTGGCGTGTTCACGGACGAAGTGATCGATGCCTACATCGAGCTGAAGATGCAGGAAGTGACGAAGTTCCGCATGACCACGCACCCGGTCGAGTTCGAGATGTACTACTCGCTCTAAGCGTCGTCCTGGCTGTGAAGAAACCCCGCCTCGGCGGGGTTTCTTTTTTGGCCGTCGTCTGTGCTACCGCACGGATCTTCGCGAGCGCCGGGGTGCACATCCCTGTGCGCTCGATGGGCCTCCGTCTCGGCGGCTTTTGGGCCTGTGTGCTGCGGCGCTAGCGACAACGCTCGCGGCAGGTCTTCTGCCCCGCTGCGCAGAAGTCGTCCTTCTGGGGATTGGCGTCTTCGCAGGTGCTGCGGTTGAGATCGCAGCGCTGCTCGCAGACGCGTAAATCCTTCTGGGCGATCGGCTTTTCGACCGCCGACTCCGGTTGGCAGCCGCGTTTGCACAGCAGGCCTTCGGTAGCGCAATTCGCGCGAGGACCCTCGCGCCGCTCGCAATCGGACTGCTGCCGTTCGCAGCGCAACGCGCAGGCCTGGGGTTCGGCGTGTGCAGGGGCGGTGAGCGTGCTCAGCAGCAGCGTGATGCAGACCATGGACCATCGCAGCATGGGGTTCTCCGGGTTGTTTTTGTTTTGTGTTGCTTAGTTTGTGGCCACTCTAGCGCGCTGTGCGCTTGGTTGTTTTCTGCATTGCAGGGCTCGACGACACTCGGCTAGGCTTGCCGCCATGCGCTCAATTCTTGGTTTTGCCCTGCTCTCGGCCTGCTGCTTCGCTCAGGCTGCCGATCCGGTGTACCGCTGGGTCGACAAGGAGGGGGTGATTCACTACGGCGCACAGCCCCCCAGCAAGGATGCCAAGCCGGCGGCGCTGCCCGAGATTCAGACCTACTCCAGCCGCGGTAGCAGCAGGCCCGCGCCGGTGCTGCCGCAAGATGCTGCCGCAACGCCGGCGGCGACGATCAAGCAGGTGCGCATCCTGTCGCCCGTGCAGGACGAAGTGTTCCGCGATGCCCAGGGCAGCGTGGGGGTGTCGGTGGCGGTATTGCCGGCACTGCCGGAAGGCGCCGGGGTCATCTTCTATCTCGATGGCCTGCCCAAAAACGCCAAGCCGCTGCCCAGCACCAGCACCACCCTCAACGGGGTGGAGCGCGGCGAGCATTCGGTGGTGGCTGCCATAGTCGATGCCAGTGGGCGCGAGCTGATTCGTTCGCAGCCCGTGACTTTCCACAGCAAGCCGCCAACGGTTCGCTAAGTGCTATCTACCCGCGCCCCAAAACAAGGCGCGCGACTAGCCAAATAAGACGTCCATTTGCACCAATAAGGTGCGGTCAAAGCCCCAAACTGGTGTGAGTTTTGCGAGACTCCGGGCATGGCTCTGCTCCCGCTCTCCAAATCATCCAAGGTCAAGGCAGAAGCGCTGCTCGACGGCCTCACTTCGGCCGTCATCTGCGTTGATCAGCACCTGAACATCGCCGGACTCAATTCAGCAGCCGAGGGCCTCTTCGGGGTCGGCCGCAAGCACGCCCTGCAAGAGTCCCTGCTGCATGTGGTGCCGCATTTTCAGCCCCACGAGCTGCGGCTGCGCCAGGCTGTGGAGCTGTTTGCGGGCT
This sequence comes from uncultured Sinobacteraceae bacterium, assembly GCA_947085665.1. Classification (GTDB taxonomy): domain Bacteria; phylum Pseudomonadota; class Gammaproteobacteria; order Nevskiales; family Nevskiaceae; genus Stagnimonas. The sequence goes on from CAMTXV010000059.1 coordinate 2,579, forward strand.
TCATCGAGCGCGAGACCCGGCTGGTGCACAACGGCCACCCGCCACTCACGGTGGACTGGACCGTGACACCCTTTCAGGACGGCAAGCTGCGCGGCCTGCTGATGGAACTCCTGCCGCTGGACCGCCACCTGCGCATCACCCGCGACGAGATGCTCTCGGCCCAGCACCAGGCCAGCCGCGCGATGATTCGCGGGCTCGCGCACGAGATCAAAAATCCGCTCGGCGGCATTCGCGGCGCCGCGCAGCTGCTGGAGCGCGAGTTTCCGGACAGCGAGCACCGCGAGTACACGCAGGTGATCATCAAGGAAGCCGACCGGTTGCAAAACCTGGTCAACCGCATGCTCGGGCCCAATCGCCTGCCGCAGAAAGTGGCGCTGAATATTCACGAGGTGCTGGAACACGTCCGCCAGCTCGTGCAGGCCGAAGGCCTGGGCCATGTCACGGTGCTGCGCGACTACGACCCCTCGATTCCAGATGTCTTTGCCGATCGTGAGCAGATGATCCAGGCCGTGCTCAACGTCACCCGCAATGCGCTACAGGCACTGGAAGGCAGCAGCGGCACGGTGATGCTACGCACCCGCACGCGCCGGCAGTTCACCCTCGCCGGGCATCGCCACAAGCTGGTGGCGCAGATCGACATTGAAGACAGCGGCACGGGCATTGCGCCCGAGATGATCGAGAAAATCTTTTATCCGATGGTGACCACCCGCTCCGAAGGCACCGGACTTGGCCTGCCCATTGCTCAGGTGTTGATCCATGGCCACGGCGGCTTGATTGAATGTGTGAGTCGTCCGGGGCAAACCATCTTTTCCATTTACCTGCCCTTTGTGCAGGCGTAAGTAACCGGCCGCTAGCAGGCCAAGGGCGTGGCATGAACATTTCGGTGACCGAGACCCGGCCTGGCATCGAGGTCTGGGTGGTGGACGACGATGAATCGATCCGCTGGGTATTGGAAAAATCCCTCGCGCGCGACGGCATGGCCGTGCGCGCCTTCGAAGGTTCCACCGAGCTGCTCGATGCGCTGGGTGACGAGCAGCCGGATGTGCTGATGTCCGATATCCGCATGCCGGGCATCGACGGTCTGGCTCTGCTCGAACGCGTGCGCGCCCGCTGGCCGCTGCTGCCGGTCATCATCATGACCGCGCACTCCGATCTCGATGCGGCCGTGGCCAGCTACAAGGGTGGGGCTTTCGAGTACTTGCCGAAGCCTTTCGATCTCGATGCCGCCGCCACGCTGGTGCGCCGCGCGGCCAAACCACGCAGCAGCGCCACGGCGCCTGCCGTGCCGCCGCCCACCGCCGCCATCATCGGCGAGGCGCCGGCGATGCAGGATGTCTTCCGTGCGATTGGCCGCCTGGCGCAGAGCAACATCACGGTGATGGTCACGGGCGAGTCCGGCACCGGCAAGGAGCTGGTGGCGCGTGCGCTGCACGAAACCAGCCCGCGTGCCACGAAGCCCTTCATCGCCATCAACACCGCAGCGATCCCGAAGGATCTTCTGGAGTCCGAGTTCTTCGGCCACGAGCGCGGCGCCTTCACGGGTGCGGCTACCTTGCGCAAGGGCCGTTTCGAGCAGGCCGATGGCGGCACGCTGTTCCTTGATGAAATCGGCGACATGCCAGCGGACCTGCAAACCCGCCTTTTGCGCGTGCTGCAAAACGGCGAGTTCTATCGCGTGGGCGGCACCGCGCCGATCAAGGTGGATGTGCGCGTGGTGGCGGCCACTCACCAGAATCTCGACACGCTCGTGCAGGAGGGGCGCTTCCGCGAGGATCTGTTCCACCGCCTCAATGTCATCCGCGTGCGCATTCCCGCGCTGCGGGAACGGCCTGAAGATGTGCCGCCGCTGATGCGGCACTTCTTGTCGCGTGCAGCGGAAGAGCTGAAGACCGAGCCCAAGCTCGCGCTGGCCGAGGTGATGACAGCCCTCTCTGGCTACGGCTGGCCCGGCAATGTGCGACAGCTGGAGAACACCTGCCGCTGGCTCACGGTCATGGCCCCCGGCCGTGAAATTCACCTGCAGGATCTGCCGCCGGAAATTCTGGCCGCGCTGTCCCCGGAGGCACTGGCGGCCGAGTCTGCCGCGCCCCCAGCCGCGCCTCAGCCCGTACCGACTGCCGCACTCGCACCAGGAGCTGGGGCTGAGCTACCGGCGGCAGCGCCCCACGACTGGCTGACAGCCCTGCGTCTCTGGGGCCGCGCCGAACTGGAAACCGGACGCGACGGATTGCTGGATGAAGCCGCCCCCGCCTTCGAGCGTGTGCTGCTCGAAATTGCGCTGGAGGCCACCAAGGGCCAGCGCATCGAAGCCGCCAAGCGCCTGGGCTGGGGCCGCAACACGCTCACCCGCAAAATCAAGGAGCTGGGGCTGGGCGACGACGAGTAGCTGCGCTCTTGCCGCGTGGGCTGATCTTCTTCGCGGCAACCGCCTTGGCCGCAGGTTTGCGCTTCACGGTACGTGGGCGCGACTTGGGGATGGACGCGGCTGCCAGCGCTTCTCTCTGCAACAGAGCCGACAACGGCATGCCGTCGTCCTTCAGACGACGGGCAATGAACACCATGCGCGCCGCCTCGCCCAGCAAGTACACAAAGCGCAGGTTCACCGCGCCACCCACCACCGCGCCCACCAGGGGCAGCAAGCCTGCGGCCTTCTGCGCCCCGAGCCGCTGCACCAGGGTGGTGGCGAGCTTATGCAGGCTGCCAGTGAGCGCCTGCTTGGCAAATTCGCGTTCTGCGGCGCGCTCCAGACCATCGCGGATGGCGGCATCGCGCACCTCGGGACTGCCTTCGGCGGCGTCGAGAGCCGCGAGGCTTTGTGCGGCCGGGGCGCTGAGTGCGGCCTGCCAGGCCAGCTGCTTCTCGTCATCGGTATCGGCCGAAGCCAGGGCAAACAAGGCGGCCGCCAGCGCGGGCGATGGCGCCTCGCCGTAGCAGATCCCCACACGGATGATGGTGCGCAGGGCAATCAGCAGCAGGGCGGGGGCGTCTGCCACCAGTCCTGCGGCGCCTGCCACGCCCAGCGCGGCGCCAGAGCCCCCAGCCAGCCATCCGGATTGCCGCGCCACCCCGCGGGCGAGGGCATCGCAGTCCGCCAGCGGCTTGTCGCGCAGTGCCTCCAGCGATTCGACGCCGGCCTTGCGCAGCAGCGCCTCCTGCCGGGAGAGCCTCAGGGCGCCTGCATAGGCCGCTGCCAGTGCGCGCGTGGCCGCCGCCTCGGGAATGGCCTTGCGCAAGCGGCCCAGCGCCGGCACGTTCACCACGGGCAGGCCGCGTAGATCCGGGTGCGCTGCACGGTCGCGCCAGGCGAGGGCTTGGTTGAGGAGGGCGTTGTGGGTGGTCGCGGTCATCGTCAGCTCTTCAGGGACAGTGGCGCAGGCTGCGGCCTGCGGCATGAATGGTGGCTGAGATGAACGCAGGCGGCATCGCCCACAAAAAAGGCCGC